>JBKPDM010000550.1:0-3931 GCA_046727895.1 Pseudomonadota bacterium
GGCGAGCCTAGGCTGCCATGTCGGTGAGGGCGTAGAGGGCGTCGATCTCGAGGCGAAGCGGCGGATCGTCGAGCTCAATGGCGCCGTCGGTCACGAAGCGCTCGTGCCAGAGATCACCGGCGCGGCTGTGAACCAGGACAACCCGCTTTTCCTGAGACAGCAACAGATAGTGCCGAAGGCTCGCAATCTCACGGTAGCTGAACCACTTGCGACCGGCATCGTCGGCCTCGCTCGAAGGCGACATGACCTCGACGATAATCGCCGGCTCGGCAACGACTGGTGTTGAAAGATCGATCGGGACGCAGGTCACGACGACGTCGGGAATCGCCGAGATCTCCTCGGTCAGGATTTGTGGCCCGTCGACCAGCGGCTGACAGGGCATGCCAGCGAGGGCCATCCTCAACGCCGCGAAAACATTACCCTTGATGATCGAGTGCCGCATCGAGGCCGGCGCCATAAGGCGCGGCCAGCCGCCGAAAAACTCCCAGCGCTCGGGCTGGCGCGCGTGCCAGATCTCGAACTCGGCGACGGTCTGCGGCCAGTCTTCGTGTCGCGCGGCTTCGACCATCACGGCTCCAGCGAAGGTTCGGCAGCACAATAACCGAAACCACGCCCGGCCGCAGCTGCCGCACGCCGCTCAGTGCTTGCGGGGCGACGCGGCTTCCGCACGCAGCGTTTCGGCCATGGCGCGCTCGGCCGCGGCGGCCGCGTCAAACTTAGAGCTGCCGCCGGCGTCGGCGCGGGCGAACTCCTCGAGCTCGGCCGAGAGCTCCGCCAGTTCCTTGCCCCCAGCCATCATGTTCAGCACCTCCTCGCGCGATGCTTCGTCCTTCTGGAAGGTGCCGTAAGTGCGGCCGCGGTTCAGGATCGTGAAGGCATCGCCGACCGGATAGGCGTGGTGGACGTTGTGGGTGATGAAGATCACGCCGAGGCCGCGCGCCCTGGCCTGAGCGACGTAGCGCAGCACCACGGAGGCCTGCTTGACGCCGAGCGCCGAGGTCGGCTCGTCGAGGACCAGGACGCGGGCGCCGAAATAGACGGCGCGGGCGATCGCCACGCACTGCCGCTCGCCGCCCGAGAGGGTGCCGACCGCCTGGGTCGGATCGCGCACGTCGATGCCGATCTTGCTCATCTCCTCCTTGGCGATGCGGTTGGCGCTGCCGATATCGAAGCGGCCGAAGGCGCTCCCGCCACCCGGCTCGCGCCCCATGAAGAAATTGCGCGTGATGCTCATCAGCGGAATCATGGCGAGGTCCTGGTAGACGGTCGCGATGCCGCGATCGAGCGCGTCGCGCGGGCTCTGCATCGCGACCGGCTCGCCATCGATCAGGATCTGCCCCTCGGTCGGCTGGTGGACGCCCGAGAGCGTCTTGATCAGGGTCGACTTGCCGGCGCCGTTGTCGCCCAGCAGGCACATCACCTCGCCCGCGTGCACCTTCATGGTGACACCGCTCAGCGCGATCACCGAGCCGAAGCGTTTCACGATCTCTCGGAGTTCGACGAGCGGCGGGGCACCCCCATTGCTCCGGTCTGCCATTGCTTCTGTCTCCCCTTCCGTTTGCCCGGCCTAGCGGGCCTCGGTCACCTTGCGGCGGATGTAGCTGTTGAAAATGACGGCGATCAGCAGCATGCAACCGAGGAACACCTGAAACCAGTCCGTGTTGACGCCGGTGTAGAAAATGCCCTGGCGCACGGTGCCGAAGATCAGCGCCCCGAAGGAAGCGCCGATCACCGAGCCGTAGCCGCCGGTCAGGAGCGTACCGCCGATCACCGCAGCGATGATCGCCTCGAACTCTTTTTGAAAGCCGCGGAGCACGTCGGCCGAGCCCTGATCGAAAACCTGGACCGAGGCAAACAGCGTCGCGGCGCAGGCGGTGAACATGAACAGGCCCTTCTTGACCGCGGCGACCGGCACGCCGACGTTGCGCGCCGCGACCGGATCCCCACCCGAGGCGAAGATCCAGTTGCCGACCCGGGTGCGCAGCAGCACCCAGCCGCAGATCGCGGTCAGCACCAGCCACCAGACGACCGACATCGGCACACCCTGAACGAAGGGCTCGCCATCCGGGCGCGCCAGGATGATTCCAGCGCCAGCTGCCCACTTGAACAGGCCATAGCCTATGTGACCGCTGAACACCGGGACAAGCCAGTCGCCCTGAGCAAGCTCGTGCAGGCCCGAGACCTGCGTCCGGCCCGTGAGCAGACGGGTGAAGCCGATGGTCGCACCGCGCAGGATGAACAGGCCGGCGAGGGTGACGATGAACGACGGCAGACCCGTGCGGATCACGATCGTGCCGTTGATGTAGCCGACCACGCAGGCGACCGCGAAGGCGAGCAGGATGCAGAGCCAGAGCGGCCAGCCCAACAGCGTTGCCGGGATCGCCATGATCACTCCGGCGGCGCCGATCATCGAGCCGATCGAGAGATCGAACTCGCCGCCGATCATCAGCATGCAGGCGGCGACCGCAATGATCCCGAGCTGGGCCGACACCTCGAGGAAATTGATGACGCCGAGCGCCGAGAACATGCCGGTGCCCCTCGCGATGATCGCGAAGAAGGCGAACACCAGGATGGTCCCGGCCACCGCGCCGAGCTCGGGACGGGCAAGAGCCTTGCGAATCCAGGGCGTCTTCTTGAGACGCTCGTCCATGGTGGGAGCAGTAGTGGCGGGCACGTTGAACCTCCCTTGGCAGCTGCGGCGCGAACCTGGCGCTGCCGGCTGAGGCCCCCGCCGGGCGGCAGGCCCCAGCCGGCGCGCGGCTAGCGAATGCCCTTCTGGCTCAGCTCGATCACCTTGGCGGCGTTGTCCTTGGTGACGAAGCCCGGGCCGGTCATCACCGTGCCGGCGGGCATGACCCCGTACTGGGCATTCTTCTTGAGCAGCACGATCGGCAGATAGCCCTGCAGGAACTGCTGCTGGTCGATCGCGAACATCATCTTGCCATCGGCGATCGCCTTCAGCACGCCGGGCGACAGGTCGAAGGTCCCGAATTTGACCTTGTCCAGCATGGCCGACTGCTGCAGCGCCTGCAGAGCCGGCTCCGCAGCCGACGGTCCGAGCGCCAGCACGCCGTTGATGCTCGGGTCGGAGCTGAGCGAGGCCGAGACGGCATTTTGAATCTCGGTCGGGTCCATGGTGACCGCGACCACCTTGACGTTGCCCCCCAGGCCGTCGGTAAAGCCCTTGCAGCGCAGGTCAAGCGCCACGTTGCCGACCTCCTGGTTGATGCAGATGGCCTTGGTGACGCCAGCCTCCTTCATCTTCTTGCCGCCGCCGAGACCAGCCTCGTACTCGGTCTGGCCGACGTGCACCGCAATCCCCAGTTTCTCGCGCACATCCGAGCCCGAGTTCATGGAGATGACGGGGATGCCGGCGGCGACGGCGTTCTTGATCGACGGGCCGAGCGCGTCGGCGTCCGGGATCGAGACCACCAGCCCGTCCGGTTGCGAAGCGACCGCGGCGTCGATCAGCTGGGCCATCTGCACCATGTCGAAGGTGGTCGGCGCGCGGTATTCGACGTTGACGTTCATCTCTTTGGCGGCCTCGTCGACGCCGTTCTTGACCACCGACCAGAACGGGTCGGAAGCCTGACCATGCACGACGACGACAAAGCGATACTGCTGGGCCATGGCCGAGGTGGCCAAGCCCAGTGCGGCCGCCATGACGGCTGCCGTGGCGAGTTTGGTTCTCACGCCTTGTACTCCCTGTCTTGGTTATCGTTCTGCACTTAGGGTTAGCGCCGGATCGCGGCTCTGCCAACTGCGAATCCGACGCTGATGGAATGTCTATAGCATTGTCGCGTGTATGTAAAATATTTATTTCACCATGACGTGTTGCCGGCTCCCGGTTAGGCTGTCCCGAAACGCGCGGCCCTGGGGAGAATCGGCCATGTCGGAGATTGGAATCGGCCTGATCGGCACCGGCTTCATG
>JBKPDM010000551.1:0-16126 GCA_046727895.1 Pseudomonadota bacterium
GCATGAAGCCCTCCGCGTCGACGCCGTCAGGATAGCGCTGCAAGGAGAGCGGCCGGTCGGCGAGATGGGGCAGCATGACCGGCGCGATCCGGCGATAGTAGGCGATCAGATCGCCCTTGGTCAGGCCCGGCTTCGGAAACAGCACCTTGTCGGTGTTCGAGAGCTCGATCTTGCGACCGTCGACCTCGACCTCCTCCCTGCTTGCGCGCGGAGTCATCGCGTCACGCCTCTGTTTGCTCGCGGCTCACCTCTTCGGGACGCTTGTCGCGGCGCAGGCCGAGAAAGCGGGGATGGCGGAGGCGTCCCTCCGCGGTCCACTCGGTGAAGCCGATCTCGGCGATCAGCTCCGGCTGCACGAAGGTCACGCTCGGATCGCGGATCTCGTCCCGAAACGGCGAGCTGCTCCGCGTCAACCGGTCGAGCCGCCGGCGCAGCCGGACCAGCGTCGCGTCGTCGAAGCCGGTGCCGACCTTGCCTGCATAGCGAAGCTCGTCGTCCTCGTAGTAACCCAGGAGGAGTGCACCGAAGCCCTTGCGGCTGCCGCGCGGCGCGCTGAAGCCGCCGACCACCAGCTCCTGCCCGCGCGAGCACTTGAACTTCAGCCAGTCCGACGATCGTCCACCGCGATAGGGAGTGCTCGCCCGCTTGGCGATCAGGCCCTCCCAACCCTTCGCGCACGCCTCGCGGAAGCGGGCTTCGCCCGCGCCGTTGCGGTGCCGGGTGAAGCGGATCGGGTCCTCGAACGCGAGCGCGCGGCGCAGCAGGGTCTTGCGCCGGCGCAGCGGCAAACGCCGCAGGTCATATCCTTCCAGGTGGATCAGGTCGAACAGATAGTAATAGACCGCAATGCGACTCGCCCGCGCCTCGTCAGGGTCGTCGAGCTGCATCCGCTGCTGCAGGCGGGTGAAACTGGTGCGCGTGCCTTCGAAGGCAACGACCTCGCCGTCGACCACGAAGTCCTTGCAGGGTTGCCCGGCCACGGCGTCGGCCAGTTCCGGATAACTGCCGTCCAGGGCCTTGCGGTTGCGGCTGAGCAGCCGGATCTCATCCTGGCGCCGGAACGCGAGCGCCCGCTCGCCGTCGAACTTGCGCTCGAACAGCCAGCCTGGATCGGAGAACCGCCGATCGGTGAGCCTGGCCAGCATGGGATCACACCACTCGGGATGCGACGCGGCTTCGAGCCGGTTCCGCTCCTTCTCGCCGAGCCATTCGAGCAGCTCAGTCATCGGCGCGCCCGGATGCCGCGGCCGCCTCGAGATCGTCGACGGTCTGGCCGCTCAGGACCGATTCCGCCTGGCTCGACGTCGGCCGGCGGCGCGCATCCGCCGCGTCGTCCCTGGTCTTGATCAGCAGCCACCTCTCGTCCTTGCCCGAGCTTACGCGCTGCAGGACGTAGCCGCCCTTCAATTTCGTGCCGTGCAGCTCGATCAGGAGGTGGCCGTCCTGTAGCGCCTCGGCGACCGACTGCGGCCTGCCATCCGCCTCAGTGAGGTTGTCATAGGTGCCGCGGTCCCAGACGATGACCGCGCCGGCGCCGTATTCGCCCTCGGGGATGACGCCTTCGAAGCCGGCGTACTCGAGCGGGTGGTCTTCGACCGGCATCGCGAGGCGCTTCTCGCGCGGATCGGTCGATGGCCCCTTGGGCACCGCCCAGGATTTGAGAACTCCCTCGGCCTCGAGGCGAAAATCGAAGTGGTGCGTGCTTGCCTCGTGCTCCTGGATGACGAAGCGCGGCCGCTTGCGTGACGACGAACCCCGCCGCCCTTCGGGCTCGGGCGTTTTACGCCGGTCGCGACGCTTTCGGTAGGCTCGGAGGCTGTTGTCGGTCATGGCTCTTCAGACGCAACGTCCTGCCCTTCATGTGGTTCCCTTCGGGCATGGCGTATCCTCGATCGAATGTATCGCAATCGCTATCGCCAGAAGCGCAGCCCGATCCTAAGCTTGCGCCCACATGGGAACGGAGGCCAAGGGCATGAACTTCGAGGTCTTCATCACCTGCGCGGTGACGGGGGCGGGCGACACGGTCGGGCGGAGCGCCAGGGTGCCGGTCACGCCCGAGCAGATCGCCGATGCGGCCACCGAGGCGGCCGGGGCCGGGGCGGCGATCGCCCATATCCACGTCCGCGACCCCGCGAGCGGCAAGGGTGCCCGCGATCCCGAGCTGTTCAGGGCGGTGGTCGATCGGGTGCGCTCGGCCGACATCGACGTCGTCCTGAACCTCACCGCCGGCATGGGCGGCGATCTCGTGCTCGGCGGGGTCGAGCGCCCGCTGCCGCCGAACCCCGATGGCACCGACATGGCGGGCGCCAGCGAACGGCTCGCACACGTCGCCGAGCTGCTGCCGGAGATCTGCACCCTTGATTGCGGCTCGATGAATTTCGCCGCGGGCGGCGACTACGTCATGACCAACACGCCGGCCATGCTGCGCGCGATGGCCCGCCAGATCCAGGCGCTCGGCGCGCGCCCGGAGCTCGAGGTGTTCGACGCCGGCCATCTGGTCATGGTCAAGGAGCTGGTCAAGGACGGGCTGATCGACGATCCGGTCCTGATCCAGCTCTGCATGGCCATCCCCTACGGCGCGCCCGACGATCCTCTGACCCTGATGGCGCTGGTCAAGGCGCTGCCGCCCGGCGCCGTCTTCTCCGCCTTCTCGATTGGGCGCATGCAGCTGCCGTACGTCGCCATGGCGGCGCTCGCCGGCGGCAACGTCCGGGTCGGCCTCGAGGACAATCTCTGGCTCGAGCGCGGCGTGCTCGCCTCGAACGGCCAGCTGGTCGAGCGCGCGCGCGAGATCCTGGAGCGGCTGGGCTGCCGCATCCTCGGCCCCGCGGAGGTCCGAACCAGGCTCAAGCTGGTCAAGCGCGGCTGACGTCGATGAATGCGATTGTCCGAGCGACAGTGCTGGGCGGCGGCGTGATCGGCGCGGGCTGGGCGGCGCGCCTGGTCCTGAACGGCATCGACGTCGTGGTCTGCGATCCCGATCCCGAGGTCGAGCGCAAGGTCGGCGCCGTGCTGGCCAACGCCGAGCGGGTCTGGCCCGAGCTGGTCCAGGCGCCGCTGCCGGCGCCAGGGGCTCTCGCCTTCGAGCGCGCGATAGAGGCGGCCGTTGCGGACGCGGACCTCGTCCAGGAGAGTGCGCCCGAGGACGAGGCGCTCAAGCGCGATCTGCTCGCGCGGGCGAGCCGGGCGGCAAGACCCGACGCGCTGTTCGCCTCCAGCACCTCGGGCCTGCTGCCCTCGCGCCTGCAGGCTGACATGGTGCGGCCCGAGCGGCTGGTCGTCGGCCACCCCTTCAATCCGGTCTATCTGCTGCCCCTGGTCGAGATCTGCGGCGGTCAGCGCACGAGCGAGGAGGCCAGGACCCGCGCCGCGGCGTTCTACCGCTCGATTGGTATGCATCCCCTGGTGCTGAGCGCGGAGGTCGACGGCTTCATCGCCGATCGCCTGCTCGAGGCGCTCTGGCGCGAGGCGCTGCATCTGATCAATGACGGCGTCGCGACCGCCGACGAGATCGACCAGGCGATCGCCTATGGACCCGGCCTCCGATGGTCGATTATGGGGACCTTCCTGATCTACCGGCTGGCCGGCGGCGAGGCTGGGATGCGCCACTTCATGGAGCATTTCGGCCCGGCCCTGAAACTACCTTGGACCCGCCTCGAGGCCCCGGAGCTCACGCCTCGGCTGATCGATCGGATCGTCGAGCAGTCCGACGCCCAGGCAGCCGGCCGCACCGTCCGCGAGCTCGAGCGGCTGCGCGACGACTGCCTGGTGACGATCCTTCGCGGGCTCCGCCGGCACGAGCAGGGCGCGGGTCAGACGCTCGCTGCTTACGAAAAGCGCCTCGCAGCGGCCACAGCGTCGCAGCCGTGAAGGAGTGAGGCGGCGATGGATTTCGGCCTCAGCGACGAGCAGCAGATGGTAATCGAGACGGTGCGAAGCTTCGTCGAAAACGAACTCTACCCGCTCGAAGCCGAGGTCGAGCGCACAGGCGAATGCCCGATCGAGCTCGGCCGCACAATCCAAAGGAAGGTGATCGAGCTCGGCTTCTACGCGCCCAACATCCCCGAGGAATTCGGCGGCGGCGGGCTTGACCACCTGACCTTCACACTGCTCGAGCGCGAGCTCGGCCGTGCCTCGATGGCGCTCACGGTCTGGTGGGGCCGGCCCTCGAACATCCTCTGCGCCTGTGACGCGGAACAGCGCGAGCGCTACCTCCTGCCCTGCGTGCGCGGCGACAAGATCGACGCTCTCGCCATGACCGAGCCCGAAGCCGGCTCGGATGTGCGCGGCATGAAAACCTTCGCCCGGCGCGACGGCGACGACTGGGTGATCAACGGCACGAAGCACTTCATCAGCCACGCCGACATCGCGGACTTCGTGATCCTGTTCGCCGCCACCGGCGAGGAGCCGAGCGCCAAAGGTCCGAAGAAACGGATCACCTGCTTTTTGGTCGACGCGGGCACGTCCGGCTTCGCGGTGCGGAGCGGCTACCGCTCGGTCTCGCACCACGGCTACCGCAACGCCGTCCTCACCTTCGACGACTGTCGCCTGCCGTCGCGCCAGATCCTGGGCGAGGAGGGCCGAGGCTTTGAGATCGCCAACGAATGGCTATACGCGACGCGGCTGACCGTGGCCGCGATGTGCGTCGGCCGGGCCCGGCGCTGTTTCGACCTCGCCCTGGACTGGGGCGCGAGCCGCAGGCAGTTTGGCCAGCCGATCGGCCGCTTCCAGGGCACCTCCTTCAAGCTCGCCGACATGATCACCGAGATCGATGCGGCCGATCTTCTGACGCTCGCCGCCGCCTGGCGTCTCGATCAGGGCCTCGACGCCAACCGCGCGATAGCCGAGGCGAAGCTCTACGCCAGCGAGATGCTCGCCCGGGTCACTGACCAGACCGTGCAGATCTTCGGCGGCATGGGCCTGATGGACGAGTTCCCGGTCGAGCGCTTCTGGCGGGACGCCCGGGTCGAGCGGATCTGGGAGGGCACGAGCGAGATCCAGCGCCATATCATCTCGCGCGATCTGCTCCGCCCGCTCGGCGTCTGAGAGCCATGGACCTCGAGCGCCTCCTCCGGCCGCAGAGCATCGCCGCGATCGGCGGCCGCTACGCCGCCGAGGTGATCCGCCAGTGCGAGCGCATGGGTTTCGCGGGTGAGCTCTGGGCGGTCAACCCGAGCCGCACCGAGCTGGCCGGGCGGCCCTGCATTGCTTCGATCGAGGCTCTGCCGGCGGCGCCCGATGTCGCGTTCATCGGGATCAAGCGCGAGCTGACGATCGAGGCGGTGAGCGCCCTCGCCGCGCGCGGCGCCGGCGGCGCCGTCGCCTTTGCTTCCGGCTTCAAAGAAGTGGGGGATGAGGGCGCCCTTCTGCAGGCGGCGCTGGTCGAGGCAGCTGGCGCCATGCCGGTGCTCGGGCCCAACTGCTACGGACTGATCAACTATCTGGACGGAGCGCTGCTGTGGCCGGACCAGCACGGCGGCGGACGCTGCGAACGCGGCGTCGCGCTGGTCGTGCAATCGAGCAACGTCGCGATCAACCTCACCATGCAGCGCCGCGCCTTGCCGATCGCCTACGTCGTGGCGCTCGGCAATCAGGCGGTCGTCGGCCTCGCCGATGTGGTCAGGGCGCTGGCCGACGACCCCCGAGTGAGCGCGATCGGGCTGTACATCGAAGGAATCGGCGATCCGGCCGCCTTCCAGATTGCGGCGCGGCAGGCGCGCGCCGGCGGCACGCCGATCGTCGCTCTCAAGGTCGGTCGCTCGGAGGCTGGCGGCCGCCAGGCGCTCAGCCACACCGCCTCGCTGACCGGTGCGGATGCGGTCGTCGACGCCTACTTCGAGCGCGTCGGCGTCGCGCGGGTCTCGTCAATTACGAGCCTGCTCGAGACCCTGAAGCTGCTCCACGTCCACGGGCCGCTCCGCGGCGGCGAGATCGTCAGCCTCAGTTGCTCGGGCGGCGAGGCGGCGCTAATCGCCGATGCCGCGCACGGCCGCAATGTCCGCCTTCGGCCCTTCGCCCCGTCGGATCGCGAGGCGATTGCAGCGACCGTCCACCCGCTGGTCACGGTCGGCAATCCCTTCGACTACCATACCTTCGACTGGGCGAACGCTCCGCGCCTGCGGGCGACGTTCGAAGCCGTGCTGCGGGCGCGCTTCGATCTCGCGGCGCTGATCATCGATCTGCCGCGCGACGACCACTGCGATCAACGCGACTGGCTGACCACGCTCCACGCGTGGCGTGAGGCCGCAGCCGGGACCGGCGCCCGGAGCGCAGTACTGGCGAGCCTGCCCGAGGGCCTGCCCGAGCCGCTCGCGGCCGAGCTGGTGCAAAGCGGCATCGCCCCGCTCACCGGCATTGCTGAGGCGATCGAAGCGATCGAGGCTGCAGCCGCGCTCGGTGCGCGGCTGGCCGAGCAGCCAGCCGTAGTCGGCGGGCATCTTTCGAATGCCGCGAAAGGACTGACCCTGCTCGAGGAGGCGGAGGCGAAGGCGCTGCTGCACGCCTGCGGGATCGCGGTTCCGGCCGGTTGCGTCGCCCGCTCGCCCGACGCTGCGGTCGAGGCGGCCGGGGCGCTTGGCTATCCGGTTGTGGTCAAGCTGCTCGGCCAGGAGTTCGCCCATAAGACCGAACGCTGCGCGCTCCGGCTCCGCCTTGGGGATGCCACGGCGGTGCGCGCGGCCGCTGTCGAGCTTCTCAAGCGCGGCGAACGGCTCCTGGTCGAGACGATGGTGAGCGATGCTGTCGCGGAGCTGATCATCGGCGTCGCCCGCGACGCCGTGGTCGGCGCTCATCTCGTCATCGGCGCGGGCGGCGTCCTGGCCGAGCTGATCGCCGATCGCGTCGTCCTCCTGATGCCCGCATCGGCCGAGGAAGTTCGGGCGGGCCTCGGGCGGCTGCGCGTCGCCCGCCTGCTCGAGGGCCATCGCGGACGGCCCGAGGGCGATCTCGAGGCTGTCGTCGACGCCGTTCTCGTGCTGCAGCGCTTCGCCCTCGATCATATCGACAGGCTCGAGGAACTCGACATCAACCCGCTGATCGTGCGCCCGCGAGGGCAAGGTGCCGTCGCGGTCGACGCCCTGATCCGCCTGCGCGAGGATTGAGCCCATGGCGGTGCATGTCGAACGCCGCGACGCCGTCCTCGAGGTCACGCTCGATCGCCCGAAGGCGAACGCCATCGACACCGCCACGAGCCGCGAGATGGGCTTGATCTTTCAGAGCTTCCGCGACGATCCGGCCTTGCGGGTCGCGATCGTTACTGGCGCGGGCGAGCGGTTCTTCTCCGCAGGCTGGGATCTGAAGGCGGCGGCCGCGGGCGAGACTCCGGACAGCGATTTCGGAGTCGGCGGGTTCGGCGGCATCCAGGAGCTGCCCGATCTCAACAAGCCGATCATCGCCGCGGTCAACGGCATGGCGGTCGGGGGCGGGTTCGAGCTGGCGCTCTCGGCCGACCTGATCGTCGCCGCTGAGCACGCACGCTTCGCGCTGCCGGAGATCAAGGCGGGCCAGCTGGCCGATGCGGCGAGCATCAAGCTGCCGCGGCGAATCCCCTACCACATCGCCATGGAGCTGCTGCTCACCGGGCGCTGGATGGCGGCCGCGGAGGCCGAACGCCTGGGCTTGGTCAACCAGATGGTGCCCGCCGAGCGCCTGCTCGATCGGGCGCGCGAGATCGCCGATCTGCTCGCGGCCGGACCGCCGCTGGTCTTCGCCGCCCTGAAGGAGGTCGTTCGCGAGACCGCGCATCTGCCGGTACAGGCCGCCTTCAATCTGGTGACCGGGAAGCGCCTGCCCGCGGTCAAGACGCTCTACGAGAGCGAGGACGCGAAGGAGGGTGCGCGCGCCTTCGCCGAGAAGCGCGAGCCGGTCTGGCGCGGCCGCTGAAGGGCGGCTCAGGCGCCCGCGCTCAGGGCCGCGCGGACGCGCGCCACGAGCTCGCGCGGCTCGAGGGGCTTTTCGAGCACCTCGGCGCCGGTCTCGGCGAGGAAGCGCTCGGCCTGCTCAGAGAGCGTATCCCCGGTGACGAAGATCATCCGGGACGCGAGCGCACTGCCCGCATCCGAGAGTGCCCGATAGAGCGCCGGGCCATCGATGTCCGGCATGCGCAGATCGCTCACGATGAGATCGATCGGCGTGCTCTCCACCGCAGCCAGGGCCGCTTGGCCGCTGCCGGCGACCAGGACCTCGTGGCCCTGACGGCGAAGAACCTCGGCGTAGAGATCGGCGACCTCGACCTCGTCGTCGACCAGGAGGATGCGCGCCTTCACCTGCCCGGCCGCCTCTCCAGCCGAGCCCGCCTGCGTCCGCCCTTCATCGAGCCGCAGCGGCAGCCGGACGACAAAGCAGGCGCCTGATCCGGGCCCGCTCACGAGCTCGATCGAGCCGTCATGGGCACCGACGATGCCATGGCAGACCGAGAGCCCGATGCCGGTGCCCGTCGGCTTGGTCGTGAAGAACGGCTCGAAGATCCGCTTGGCGAGGGCCTGATCGATCCCCGGGCCGCTGTCCTCGACCTCGATGCGCACCAGATCACCTTCGCGGCGGGTCGCGAGCCGCAGCTCGCGCGGCCGATCGACGTTCTGAAGGGCATGCTGCGCATTGATGATCAGGTTGGTCAGCACCTGATGCAGCTGATCGCTGTCGCCCCAGACCGGCGGCAGGTCCGTGGCCAGATCGCGCGTCACCCGCACATCGGCCGTGCGCAGACCGTAGCCGAGCAGCTCGAGCGCCGCCTCGATTGCTTCATTGACGTCCACCGGCCCGCGCTCGCTCGGGCGCTTGCGCGCCATGGCGAGGAAGGTGCGCACGATGCGGGCACAGCGCTCCGCCGCGGCCCGGATCTTGACCGCACGTGATTTGGCCGCCGGGTCCGCGGAGAAATCCTCGAGCAGGATCGCCTGCCCGACGACTACCGAAAGGGGGTTGTTGAGCTCGTGCGCGACGCCCGCGAGCAGCGTGCCGAGCGCGCTCAGCTTCTCGCTCTGATGCAGCGCCTCGCGCTGGCGCGCGATCTCCGTCTCGGCATGCTTGATCTTGGTGAGGTCGGTGACGCTGGTGACGATGGCGGGCTGGCCCTCGTATTCGATCAGACGCGAGGACAGCGACGCCGGAAACACGGTTCCGTCAGCGCGCCGAAGTTCCGCTTCGAATTCGTCGAGGCGGCCCCTCTCCGCAATCAGGCCTCGGATCCGGTCGCGGTCGGCCGGGTCGGCATAGAGCTCGGCCGTGTCGGTATCGGCGAGCCGCGCGGACGTCAGGCGAAACAGCTCCTGGAAGGCGGCGTTCGCGAACAGGACCTCGAACTCGGGCACGCTCACGATGACCATCGGCACCGGGTGCGCCTCGGCGATCGTGCGGAAGCGCTGCTCGCTCTGCTTGAGGAGCTGCTCGACCTCCTTGGTCCGGCTGATGTCGACGTGAAAGCCGCCGATGTGGGTGACCACGCCCGCCGCGTCACGCACCGGAAAGCGGATCACCAGTGACCATCGATAGGCGTCGAGCTCGGGTACCTGCTCCTCGTAGACGGTCGAGCGGTCTCCGCGGAGGATCTCGCGGTCGCGCCCGGCGACGAGGTCCAGGTTAAGGTGGACGCCGACGTCCGCCGCGGTCAGACCGATCATCTCCTCGGCCGGCCGCGCGAACAGCTTGCTCATCTCCGGATTGGTGAGGACATAGCGACCCTCGAAGTCCTTCAGATACATGGCGATCGGGGCATGCTCCATGAAGGCGGTGAGACGCGCCTCACTCTCGCGCACCGCCTGTTCCATCTGGCGGCGCTCGCTGATGTCGGTGATCGCGGCGAGCATCGCGTCGCGGCCGCCATAAGTCATCCGGCGGGCCGAGATCAGCGCCCAGACGGCTGCGCCATCGACGCCCGTGAGCTGAGCCTCGAAACCGTCGACTCTGCCGTTCCTCAGCAACTGCCGCACGAGCCGCTTACGATCGTCCGGGTTAGCCCAGATCCGGGTTACGCCTTCGCTGGCATCGCCGGCACGGAGACCGAAGCTTTCGCGGGCGCGCTCGTTGGCGAACAGGATCTCAGGCTCGCGCGGGCGTGCGATGGCGATCGGCAGCGGTACCCCTTCGGCGATCGTCCGGAAGCGCTCTTCGGCTTCGCGCAGTTCGCGCTCGGCCAGCTTCTGCAAGGTGATCTCGCGCCCGACGGCCTGGTATTCGACGAGATGCCCCTCACCATTGAACAACGCTCGCTCGGTCCACTGCTCCCAGCACCTACGGCCGTCCCGATGAACCGTCTCGATCTCGTAGGAGGTCACCGGATTGCTCCGGCTGAGCTCGCCGATGCGGGCAAGAAAACGGGACTTGTGCGCGTCCGGCATGAGCTCGAGCAGCGAGGTTCCGATCAGCTCCTCGGGACGGCAGCGCATGTGGCTCGCGAGCGCGCCGTTGACGAAGGTGATCGTGAAGTCGGGGGTCAGCCTGGAGATGAACTCGGTCTGGTCCTCGACGATCGCCCGAAAGCGCGCCTCGCTGGCGCGCAGCGCCTCCTCCATGTGACGCCGCTCGGTGATGTCCGTGCTGGCGGTGAGGATCGCCGGCTCACCCGCGTAGCTGAGTGCGCGCGCCGAGACCAGCGCCCAGAAAACCCCGCCGTCGGCGCGGCGCAGCTGGACCTCACGACCGTCGACCCGGCCGCGGCGCGCCACCTCGGCGACCAGATTCAGGCGATCCTGAGGATCGACCCAGGCGGACAGGATGTTCCCGCGCCGAGCACCGGGTGGAACACCATAGGTCTCGAGAGCCAGCTGATTGGCGTACAGCATCTCGGAGACGTCCGGGCGCGAGATGGAGAGCGGGATCGGCACGCCTTCGGCGATCGCCCGGAAGCGTTCCTCGCTCTCCCTGAGCTCGGCCGCGGCGCGCTTCTGCTCGGTGATGTCGCGGCCGACCGATTGATACTCCACGACCCGGCCCTGCTCGTCGAACAAGGCGCGATCGGTCCACTGCTCCCAGCCGGCCCGGCCATCGGGCTTCCGGTAGTCCATCTCGTATGACACGGTCGGCACATACGGCGTCAGAGCGGCCAGCTGCCGCCGGAACACCTCCTGTTGCCCAGTGCTCATCAGCTCGAGCACCGAGCTGCCAAGGATCGCCTCGCGCGGCCGGCCAAGCTGACGGGCGTAGGCGCGGTTCAGGAACGTGATCCTAAAGTCAGGGGTGAAACGGGAGATGAACTCGGTCTGATCCTCGACGATCGTGCGGAAACGCGCCTCGCTGGCCTTGAGCGCCACCTCGGCTCCCTTGCGCTCGTTGATGTCTCGACCGACCGACTGGTACTCGAGCACGCGCCCTTCTGGGTCGAAGATGGCGCGGTCGGTCCACTGCTCCCAGCCGCGGCGGCCGCTCGCTCGGGACAGCAGCATTTCGTAGGCCACGGTCGGGCGATCCGGCGTCAGATCCTCGAGCTGGCGCAGGAATGCGGCCTGCTGCTCAGGATCCAGCAGGTCGAGCACCGAGCTGCCGATGATCGCCTCGCGCGGCCGGCCCAGGTGACGTTCGTAGGCCTGGTTCACGAAGGTGATCGTGAAATCGGCCGCGAAGCGAAGAATGAACTCGGTCTGGTCCTCGACGATCGCCCGATAACGCGCCTCGCTCACGCGCAGCGCTTCGGCGGCACGCACTTGCTCGCCGACGTCGCGCTTGACGGCGACCGAATGGGTGAGTCGGCCTTCATGGTCGTGCACCGGCGAGATCGTGGCATCCTGATAGATCAGACGGCCGCTCTTGTGGCGGCTGATCAGCCGGCCTTGCCAGACCTCGCCGCCCTCGACCCTGGCCTGCAGCTCCTCGAAGAACTCGGAGGTATTCTGATCGCTGCGCAGCAGCTCCGCGGGCGTGCGCCCGAGCGCCTCCTCGCGGGTGTAGCCGGTCAGCCGGGTGAACGCCGGATTGACGTAGAGCAGCCGATAGTTGGCATCGACCACCTCGACCGAATCGCCCGACTGACCGACCGCGGTCGCCAGCATGGCGAACTGTTGCTCGCGTTCGCGCTGCAGGGTGACGTCGTGGTAGGTCGAGACCAGCATGCCGTCGGCGAGCTGCTGGCGGCGTACGTGCACGATGCGCCCGTCCGGCAGCCGCTCTTCGAACTCGTCCGAGCCGGTGGCGCGCAGCTCGGCCACCCGTCGCGTGGTCAGGGTCTCGATGTCGAGGTCAGCGGTCTCGTTCTCCCGCCGGTGACCCGCCGTCAGGCGATGGCGGACGAATGCCTCGAGCAAGGTTCCCGGCGCGGCCAGCTCCGGCGGGAAGCCATAGAGCTCCATGAAGCCCCGATTGACCAGAACCACGCGGCCATCGGCATCGATGATGTTGACCCCCTCGGCGATGCTCGAGAGCACGGCCTCGAGCTTGCGTCCCTGTTCGACAAGACGGTCCCGGTCCTCGCGAACCGGCCTCGCGAGGGTCGCGTCACGGCGGCTCTTGCGAAGCGAGGTCTGCGCCATTTCGGTCCACCGTTCGCGGCCAATGCAGCCGGCACCATCATCGGGCCGGGCCGGCGCCTTGACAAGGCGAGCTCACGGCGGTCAGAGACCGAAGATTGAGGCCAAGCCCGCGCGCTGGCTGAGGCCAGCCATCACCCGATCGCCCGGCGGAGCCGCACCGCCAAGCTCGTCGGCGGCGCGCAGCACGGCGGGCAGCAGACCGACATCGCCGACCGAGTTGAGAAAGATGCCCGGGCGCGCCAGCACCCAGTGCACCGCGAGTCGGATCTCCTCCTCGTCCTCCAGCGGCTGGTACCAGGTCGTGCGGCCGCGATCGACGCCAGCTGCCCAGGGTCCGCGCGCGAGTGCCTTGATCGTCTGGACCGCCACCTGCCGCTCGGCGCAGAGCGCGACCGTCGCCTCGAAATCGGCCCCGTAGGTCTCATGATGGGCGCAGAACCAGTTCCATGGCAGCAGCACTGCGTCGAAGTCGAACCGCTCGAGGGCGCGGCGGTGCATCGCGGCGACGTTCCAGCCGTGACCGGTCACGCCGATGAACCGGACCAGCCCCGCGGCGCGCGCCTCAACCGCCGCCTCAAGCGCGCCGCCCGGCGCGAGCGCCCGCTCCCACTCGTCCGGATGGGTGAGCGCGTGCAGCTGGAGCAGATCGATCCGCTCGGTGCGCAGCCGCTCGAGCGAGCGGCGGATCTCGGCCCGGGCGCCCTGGTAGTCGCGCTCGCGCGTCTTGGTCGCGAGGAAGAAGTCGTCGCGGTGACGCTCCATCCAGGGGCCGATCCGGAGCTCGGCGTCGCCATAGGAGGGCGCGGTATCGATGTGGTTGACCCCGTGGGCGAGCAGCAGATCGAGCACCCGATCGGCGCTCGCCTGATCGACGCGGCCAAGCGCAGCGGCACCGAAAATCACCGCCGAGCTCATGTGTTTGGTACGTCCAAACGGACGTCTCTCGATCGCCATCGGAGCCTCCGCCTGCTGTGGATCACGCGGTTCGGAACTACCGGCGCGCGGGCTCCCTGCCCGCTCCCGATCCTTTCAGTCTAGCCGTCCCACCCCCGCTCGCAAAGCCCGCGCCCGGGTTTTGAATTGCGCGACGGGCGCGCGGATGGCAGCATCCCCGATTGCGCGGAAGGCGCCAGCAATCGATCAGGGGGGCATCCATGACGGCGCAGCTGTTCACCAATGTGATGATCTTCGATGCCACGGGGCGGTCGAGCTTTCCGGGCGAGGTGCTGATCGAAGGCAACCGGATCAGGAAGGTCGCCGAGGGCAGCAACCAGATCGCGCGCGATGGCGCCAGCGTGATCGACGGCCGGGGCATGACCCTGATGCCGGGCATGACCGAGGGGCACTGCCACATCACCTTCACCGGCGTGGCCAGGCCCGCGGAGCTCGGCGAGCTGCCGCCGGAGGAGCACACACTGGCCACGATGCACAACGCCAGGCTGCTGTTCGACCATGGCTTCACCAGCGTCTACTGCGCCGCCTCGGCCAAGCCGCGGCTCGACGTGGTGATCCGCAACGAGATCGAGGCCGGGCGCATTCCGGGGCCGCGGATTCGGGCGGCGAGCCCGGAGATCACGGTCACCGCCGGGCTCGGCGACGAGCGCCGGCTGCACCTCTATCGCGAGAGCTTCGCGCTGATCGCCGACGGCGTCGACGAGATGCGCCGGGTTTGCCGTACCTGCGTGCGCGAGGGCGTCGACAACCTCAAGATCAACATTTCGGGCGATGAGTTCATCGCCCACTGCCGGGCCGAGATGACCGTGATGATGGATGACGAGATCCGCACCGCGGTCGAGGTCGCGCACGACTTCGGCAAGCAGATCGCCTGCCATGCCCGCGCCGCCAACTCGGTCAAGCGCGCCGTGCGCAATGGCGTCGACGTGATCTATCACTGCGAGTTCGCGGACCAGGAGGCGCTCGATCTCCTCGAGAGCGTCAAGGAGCGGACCTTCGTCGGCCCGGCGGTCGGCCTCCTGCACAACACCATCTACGAGGCCGAGCCCTGGGGCATGACCAAGGAGGTCTGCGAGCGGATGGGCTTCTATCGCAAGATGGAGGCGACCAAGGCGACCTATCGCGAAATGCGCAAGCGCGGTATCCGGGTGGTCCCGGGTGGCGACTATGGCTTCGCCTGGACGCCCCAGGGCACCAACGCCCGCGACCTCGAGCACTTCGTCAAGCTGTTCGGCTTCACGCCGATGGAGGCGCTGCTGTCGGCGACCAAGATCGGCGGCGAGCTGATGGCGAGGGGCGACGAGATCGGCCAGATCAGGGAGGGCTATCTCGCCGACCTGCTGCTGGTGCGCGGGAATCCGCTCCAGGACGTCACGCTGCTCCAGCACCAGGACAATCTCGCCATGATCATGAAGGACGGCGTCGCCCACAAGATGGCGCTCGGCGGGGCGCAGGCAGGGCAGATCGCGGCGGAGTGAGCTGACCGCCGCGCCGCCCATTACACACGGTTCCTCTTCACGACACCGCGGCGTAGAGCTCCATCGGCTCCTCGAAACCGGCCAGTCGGTGCGGGCCGAGACCGCGGAACCCGATCCCGGAGCCGGCGACCAGATCGCGGACCGTGCGCGAGGCGTAGACCTCGCCGGCTCCGGCCTGTTCGATCACCCGCGCGGCGATATGGACCGCGATGCCGTGGACATCGTGCTCGCTGAACTCGACCTCGCCGGTGTGCAGGCCAACGCGCACCTCGATGCCGAGGCGGGGCATCGCCTGAGCGATCGCGACGGCGCAGCGCACCGCGCGCCCGGGACCATCGAAGGTCGTGAGAAAACCGTCGCCCAGTGACTTGATCTCCCGACCCCGAAAGCGCCCCAGCTCCTGGCGCACGATGTCGTCGTGGGCGGCGACGACATCCCGCCAGCGCTGGTCACCCAGCGCCTCGGCCATCTGGGTCGAGCCGACGATGTCGGTGAACAGCACCGTGGCGAGCGTGCGCTCGCTCACCGTCGGCGGCTTCGATCCGACCAGGAAGCGGTGGATCTCGTCGACGAGCTCGTCCGCCTTGTCGCCGACGAAGGGCAGGTGGTCCTGACCCGGGAACTCGACCAGCTTGGCGTTCGGGATCAGCCGGGCGAGCTCCCGCCCGCCCTGGATGTTGATGGTCGTGTGGTCGGTGCGGTGGAGCACGAGCGTGGTCACGCGGATCGAGGGCAGCGCATGGGAGATGTCGATCTGGCTGTTCATCCGCATGAGCGTGATCGCCGCGCCCGGGTCGGCGCCCAGGCGCTCGAAGCGCCCCCAATACTCCTTGAGCATCCGGTCCTCGGCATAGTTCGGCGCGAACAGCGGCAGGCTCTCGCCCGAGCCCCAGTCGCGGTCGATGTAGTCGAGGAGGTTCTGCAAGGCCTCCTCGGTCGGGATCCAGTCGGTGAAGCGGGCGAAGGCAGCCGTAGAGGACCAGC
Organism: Pseudomonadota bacterium; assembly: GCA_046727895.1. GTDB lineage: Bacteria > Pseudomonadota > Alphaproteobacteria > Geminicoccales > Geminicoccaceae > DATAOG01. Next base: position 15,875 of record JBKPDM010000551.1, read on the forward strand.
GCACTGCACTTGGCCGGATGGCACGCGGCGAAGAACGCCGCCAGCGAGCCGCCTTCCGAGATCCCGAACAGCGCGGCCTTGTCGATCCCGACGGCATCCATCACCGCGCGCACGTCGTCCATGCGCTCGTCCATCGCCGGCAGCTCCGGAACCCGATCGGAAAGCCCGGTACCGCGCTTGTCGAACAGGACCATCCGGCAGCCCTGGCCGAGCCTCTCCAGCCAGCGCGCGAGCCGCGGCTCGGTCCAGTAG
>JBKPDM010000552.1:0-1489 GCA_046727895.1 Pseudomonadota bacterium
GGCCTGATCCACGAAGTCTGTGCGGACGGCGCTCTCGACACCGCCGCCGTGGCGGTGATCGACGGGCTGCTCCGGAGCGCCCCGGACGCGGTGGCCGAAACCAAGCTCCTGGTGCTCGAGCGTGCCGGGCTCGACATCTCCGCTGCGGAGGTCCGAGCCCTGGCCGTTCAGGGCGCGCTCAAGCGCGCCTCGCCCGAAGCCCGGGAAGGCCTCGCGAGCTTTGTCGAGAAGCGCGAGCCATCCTGGTACCCCGCGGGCTAGCAGTCATTGCCATGAAGGCTGTCATCCGGGTGGGCGCCGTCAGGCTGTCGGTGGCGACACGATCAGCGCAGTGGGTCGATCGCCCCGATGAAGCCAGCAGAAAAATGCGCGTTTGACGCCCACAAGATTGACGCCTGCTGGTGCGGCGGCCTACCGCCATCGCCTTGTCTCATATCAGTCCAATTCTCACTGCCGCGGCCATCTCAGGCGCGATGTCGCGCCATATAAGCGCGGAGGATCATGTTCATGCGCGCGCGATAGTGGCGATCCTGGGAGCGGAACCAGTCGATCACGTCCTCGTCGAGGGCGAGCGTGAGGCGGCGCTTTCGAACCGGGTGTACAGGCTTCGCCTTCTCGACCCAATCGGGATCGACGTCTTGCCACGCCGGATCGGCTGCGGCCGCAGCCTCGACCTCGGCATCCGACATGGCGCGCAGCCGCGCCCAATCGGTCAGACTCTCGCCCCGTTCAATCCGGCGCAAGGCCTCTTGCGCGGAGATGCGCGTGGTATTGCCTTCGCTCACGGCGCTTCGCCCTCCTGACGCTGATGATCCGGGTGATCTCCTCGCGCTCGCCCCTGAGCGTGAAGGCGACCGCGATCTCGATCCCGCCGACGCTCCGGATCGCGAGCCATCGCTTCTCGCCCCGCCGCGGTGAATAACGGCAATAGTATTCACCGGCAAGAACCAGCACGCCGTCCAGGAAGTCGAAGCCATGATCCTCGACGTTGCGACGTCGCTTGGTTTCATCCCATTCGAACTCGATGCTGCGCCGGGAGCTACGATCAGAGATTCGGCTCGCCAAGCCCCAGTAGGCCGCAGCTCTTGATTTGCGGCTCCGTCGACCTCCCTGGGCACCAGGCGCTATAAGGCGTCGGCTCGAGCCGTGCGTCGGCTGCTGTGCCGTCCAGCGAACGGTCCGCTCGCGCTCAGGCGGCGGCGCGGGCGGCGGCCCGGTTGGCCGCGCCGGCGAGCATGGCCTTCTGGAGCTTCTCGAACGCCCGCACCTCGATCTGGCGGACCCGCTCGCGCGAGACGCCGTAGATCTGGCTGAGATCCTCGAGCGTCCGCGGCTCATCGGCCAGGCGCCGCTCCGAGAGGATGTGCCGCTCGCGCTCATTCAGCGCCTGCATGCCCTCGATCAGCAGCTCGCGTCGCCAGGCGAGCTCGCTCGCATCGGCGATCACGCTCTCCTGGTCGTCCTCCTCGGAAACGAGCATGTCCTGCCA
>JBKPDM010000553.1:0-4974 GCA_046727895.1 Pseudomonadota bacterium
TCGGGCCACCCACATAAGTCTCGTCGGTCTCGACCCGCGCACTCGGCAGCGTCCGCTCCGGCCGCACCACGCGTCATCGCTGCCAGACTACCTCAACCCACCACCAGAGCAAGCCAAACCTGACCCTTATGGATAGCTAGTTTCTCGAAAAGCGGCGAATACGATTTCGCCGCAACGTTTGGAGACACTCCAGTCTCACAGAGCGACAGACCAATGTCGAAGGTCCGGTTGGAGCCTCACTGACTGCGGATCAGCTCAGCTCACACCAGCCTTACATCGAGAGTCCAGACCAGCCGGTCGGGATCGCGCCGCTCGGGCTCGCCCTGGACGACGAAGGTGTCGCCGCCGACGGTGAGCTGATCGCCCATGCGTGGGCTCGCGACCTCGCTCGCGCGCGCCTCGAAGGTCGCGGTCTCGGCGAGGATGCGGGTCTCGCCGAAGCCGACGATGGTGTCGGGACGCTTCGCGATCACCCGCACCGACACCGGCTCGCCGCCGGCCGGCGTGTAGGTAGCGTCGATGCCGAAGGCGGCGAAGGTCGCGTCCACAGCGCCCTGGAACACCGTCATCAGGTGCGCTTGCCCTTGATCAGGACCCGCGGGCGAGTGCAGATGGGCACCGGGTTCGACTGCACGTGCAGCATGACCCAGCGGGCGAACTGCTGGTCGACCGCCTGCTTGGCGTAGCGGGGCAGGCCGATGGTGTTGGCGGTCTCGACGAAGTCAGCGGGCGCATTGTACTGCCGGAACAGCCTCGGCACCCCGACCGGGAAGAAGTACGCCTTGCTCGCATCGGTGAAGTCCACGGTCCCCACTTTGCCGCGGTACTCCTCGAACAGGATGCCGGCGTACTCGAACGAGCCGCGCGCCTGGCCCTGGCGCAGGAATGCGCCATCCAGCCAGCGGTCGTAGGCCTTCTCGACCTCGGGGTGGGTGATCAGGTCGTCGAAGAAGTCGGGCCCGCACATCGCATGGATGTGGTCGTAGGGCACCACGCCAAGCTCGTCCTCGATCTTGCGTCGGATGTCGTGGCACTTCTTCTTGACCGCCCCCGGTGCCGGGCTCGCGTTGTCGAGATCGAAGTCGATCTCGGTATAGGCGGTCACCCCGAACTCGGTGAACAGGTCGTAGATCACCGCGGTACCGTCGGCATCCAGGATCTGACCCTTGATCGCGCCGACCCGCAAGTGCTCGAGCGTGGCGTCCATCTTGGTCGCCATCTCGGTGAGACGCTGGTTCACCACCGCCTGCACGCCTTCCAGCATGTTCTCGGAGCCGAAGGCGCGCACGTTCTGCACCTCGTCGGCGAGGATGGTGTCCTCGAGCGCGATGTGCGGCACGGCGAGCGAGCGCGCCTTGCGCTTGTTGGCGACGTGCTGCACGGCAGGCGCACCACGCGAGGTGGTCTCGACCAGGGTGAGGCTGCCCTCGCGCTCCTCGATCATGACGGCGGTAGTGGAGACGCCCTGCTCGCGGAACAGGCCGAGCTGGCCGATCCGGCCGGGCACGAAAGGCATCTTGTTGATGGCATCGGTCAGCGCCACCATGGAGAAGGCGCTGCCGGAGAAGATGTCCAGAGCGGGCATCAGCGTTGTCCTCTGAGGAAGAGCCCGCGTCAGCGGGCGATGATGGTGAGCGCGGCGAGCTGGCCGAGCGCGGTGGTCTGCTCACCCCAGGTGATACCGGCGGGCCAGACCAGCTCGGCGGCGTTGACCTCGGCGAGGCGGACGATGGCGACGCCCTCGGTATCGGCGGCCGAGGCGTCGACGGCATCGTAGAGAATGCCGGCAGCGACCTCCGAGCCGTCGGCGGCAGCTGGGTCGAGCTCCTTGTATTTGCCGCTGGCGGTGATTTTGCCGAGGACGGCGCCGGCCTCGAGCGTCTCGCCCGAGAGCACGGTGATGGTCTCGCGCGAGATCCGGCCGTTGCCCTCGGAGACGATGAACTCGCCGGCGTACCGGCCTTCCTGAAGCTCAGCCATGAATGCCTCCTATCGGAAGTTCTGGTTGCGGGCGGCGTAGATCGCCGCGGTGTCGATCGCGGGCTGCGCCGGCTCAAGCGTGGCCGGCCGCACCTGGCTGCGGATCGCAGTGGCCTCGTCCTCGGCGGCGCGGGCCTCGAGCAGGGTGCGCCGGATCTGGGCGACCGGCGTCGCCTTGGTGATGAAGCCGGCGGCAAGTTCGTCCGGGCCAGCGAGCGCGCAGAGCTCGTGCACCTCGGCGACATAGGCGAGCGTTTCCCGGCGTTCCTCGGCCCGGACCGCGTCGAGATCGATCACCTGCGCGGTCGGGACTACGGTCGGGGCTGACACATCCGGCCTCGCCTGCCGGTGAACGATGGCCGCCGGATCGGCACCAGCGGGCTCTGGAGCAGCAGCCGTGGCCTGCGGCGCGGTGGTATCCTTGAGAGCTACCGCCGGCGGGACAACGGCGGTGGGGCTTGCAGCATCGGCGTGGGCATTGACATCGGCATCGGACGCCGGGGCCTGCACGGTCGCGGGGCTCGGGTCGGCCTTGCGCGGGCTAGTCTTGTGAGGGTCAGACATCTCGTCCTCCTTCGAGGTGGAGCTGGTGAGGAGCGCCGCGAGCTGCGGCGGCGGGTTGCGGAAGCGGGAGAGGTCGAAGTGCGCGGCCATCTTCACGGGCTGCTCGACCCAATCGGCCAGGCCGAGCTCAACCGCCTCCTCGGCCAAGAGCCAGGTCTCGGCGGCCATCAGCGCCTCGATCTCCTCGTCCCCGGCGCCCGACTTGTCGCGGTAGGCGGCGATCATCGCGGCCGACATCTTGTCCAGCGCCTCGGCCATGGCGCGCATGTCCGAGGCTGTGCCGGCGACGAGCCCCGACGGGTCGTGCAGCACCAGCATGGCGTTCTCGGGCATGACGACCTCGTCGCCTGCCATGGCGATCATGCTGGCGATCGAGGCGGCGATGCCGTCGATCCAGACCGTGATTCTGGCCTGATGACGCTTCAGCGCGTTGTAGATGGCGACGCCGTCGAACACCGAGCCGCCCGGGCTGTTGATCCGGACGGTCAGCTCGGCGACCGGCCCGAGCGCCTTCAGCTCGTCGAGGAACGCCTTGGCGGGGATGCCGAAGGCGCCGATCTCGTCGTAGATCACGATCTCGGCCGCACCCTTCGCCTGGGCGCGGAAGTCGTACCAGCGGCGCGTCATGCGGCATTCGTCTCCGTGGTAGCAACCTTGTCGGGATCGCTCCCGTCGAACGCGGGCTCAGCACCCTCCGCGGCTTGCCCTTGCGCCTGGCGCCCGAAGCTGAGCCCGAGCTCCTCCTCGCGGGCGTGGTCGGCGGCGATCCGCCGGTCGACCTCCTCGGCGTCGTAGCCCTCGCTCTCGATGACGTCGGAGCGGGACTTGAGACCGGCCGCGATCGCCTCGATCTCGGCCTTGCGGTCCTTGAGAGGATCGACCCAGTCCCACTTCGGCGGAATCCACTTGACCGCCAGGTACCGCGCCGGGTACTGAGCGAACCCTGGCAGTTCCAGCGCGCCGGCGAGCACGGGGTCACGCAGCCAGCGCCGCCACACCGGGCGGCACAGCTGAAAGACCAGCGTGCCGTGCTGGAACTGCTCGATCCGGCGCCGGAACTCGGGCTTGCCCTCACGCAGGCTCGAGTAGTTGGCCTGGCGCAGGTCGCCGGTGACGTTGGTGTAGGGCACGCCCATGGCGGAACAGCAGGCCAGCAGCGTTCGGTACTGGAACGCCTCGTAGCTGCCGCCGACGTCCGCGGGATCAGAGAACTTGATGTCCTCGCCCGGCAGCAGCAGCTGCATCGTGCCGGGCTGGAGGCCGATCAGCGCAGCATTATCGGCATCCTTCTGGGCGCCGTCTTCGCCCATGACGTCTTCAGCGCCGGGCCGGGTGACGAAGCCCGCGAACATGGCTGCGACCTTCTTCCGGTCGAGCTCGGCGTCGTCGTACTGATCGAGCAGCCAGAGCCGGACCATGGCGGGCGCCACCCAGGGCACGCCCCGGATCTGCCCCTCGGCGATGGGGTGGAACACATGCAGCACCTGCTCGGCCGGCACGCGGACCGTCTCACCCACCCCGCGCTGTCGAACATCGCCCGGGTGGGTGCGGTGGAAGTGGTAGGCGACCCGGCGTCCGATCCGGTCGAGCTCAATGCCGAAGATGATCTCGTTGCCATTGGGCAGCGTCTCGCATTTCGCGAGCGGCAGGTGCTCGGAGGAGAGCATCTGCAGCTGGAGCGGGACCGTGAGGCCATCGTCCGGGCGGCGGGGCCGAAAGCGGAGGAAGCACTCACCGGCCTCGAACATCGCACGCGCCGCCATCGCCTGGAGGCCGTAGAAGTCGGTCAGGCCATCCGCATCGGCCTCGTCCGTCCAGGCGAGCCAGAGCCGCTGAATCCGGTCCTTGAGCGTGCCGTCCTCGACCAGACTCGAGGGCATGATGCCGCAACCGACGGCGTGCGCCGTGAAGCTCGCCGAGGCGTTGGCGGCGTAGGGGTTGCTGCGCGCGAGCTGGCGCGCCCGTGCGCGCTGCAGCTCGCCGCCCTGCAGGATCAGGCTGTTGATGCTCTCGCCGCCGGCGCGCCAGGCGACCAGGCGGCGCTGCATCTGCGCGCCCTCGAAGCCCGTGCTGAGCGCGAGCTTGCCCGTCGCCAGAAGCCGCGTCGCCCCGGCGATGCGTTGGACCAGGTTCAACGTTCAGAGGCCCTTCGAGGTGTAGATCCGGATCTGGCGCACCGGCGCCGTTCCCTGTGCCGCCTGCAGCTCGCGCTCAAGGTCGGCGATCGCCCGGGCGATCTCGGGCGTGCCGCGGTACTCCACCGACCGGCCGTCGTATGAGACGCGCGCGACCGCGCTATCGCGCTGGGCCTACAGCGCAACGAGGCGCGCCTCCAGCTCCGCGACCGTCGCCATCTCAGTAGAGTTCCAGTTCGGTGCCCATCGTCACGTGCGTGAGCGCGCTCACCGAGAGCTATGCCGGGATCTGAAT
>JBKPDM010000554.1:0-4641 GCA_046727895.1 Pseudomonadota bacterium
ACGATCCGGCTCAAGCTCCTGAAGATCGGCGCCCAGGTCCGGATGAGCGTGCGCCGGATCAAGGTCGCGATGGCCTCAGCCTGCCCGTTTCAGACCGAGTACCACCTGGCGTATCTCTATCTCCGCCGCGCCGCCTTCTGAGCGCCCAGCATACCCCAAACCCGCGCCCGCATCGGGCGCCGGCTGTTGCTCGCCCGAAACTTCGCTGCTGACGCCGTCCGCGCTCCACGTGCGGCACCCGCCCCCCTCGCCACGCCAGCCCCGCTCAAAACCCTTGTCTCGCCTGCGGGTTTGAGAAATCCGGGTTAGAGGTGGGCGACTCAGGAGCTCACTTGGCCCCGCTTCGGCGGGGCTTCTTCTTTGGCGCTCGCCGGTACCTCGTCAACATCCGCGATCCGCACGAGGTCGTGTTATGACGCCGTCGCCCCAGGTTCAGCGGCGGATGCCAGGCAGCGCCCCAAGAGCAGCCACCCCTTGCCCGATTGATGACCTTCTCGCCGCCTCTCGCTCGAGGTCGGCCGCCGGACGGAGGCCGGAGTTGACCTGAGGCCGGTCGAGGAGCAGTATCGTTCTCAGTGGTCGATACCATCCGGAGACGGGCGATAGGGGAAGCCCGATTAACGGCGCCAATTCAAGGCGAAACCCATGTCGGGCTACATGAGAGCCATTTTGGTCTGCATGGTCATCGCTTGTGCGATCCCCATGCGGGCCGCGACCGCGGCCGACGACAGCTACCTGGTGCTCGGTGCCGGCGCGTTTGACCTTTTCGAGGAGAACGAGGGCGGAGCCCGCTCGGCCGCCGGCACCGTCGAGCTCCGCTTCGGCGCGAAGCTCATCGGCATCGGGCCGGCGCTCGGGCTGATCGCGAACACCGACGGTGGTGTGTTCGGTTATGGCGGGCTCTATTTCGATCTCACCTTCGGCCACATCGTCATCAATCCGCTCGCCGCGGTCGGCGGCTACCATGAAGGCAACAGTAAGGATCTTGGCGGTGTATTCCAATTCCGCGGCAGCATCACCGTCGCGTATCAATTTGACAACGCCGCGCGTGTGGGCGTCGAGGTCGGCCATATCTCCAATGCCGGCCTCCACGACAAGAACCCCGGCGAGGAGGACGCCTTCGTCATCTACGCGCTGCCGTTCTAGCCTCATTGCGTCACAAACAGCGGCGGACGGGACCGGCGTCTGAGGTGGTGAAAGCGGTCGCCACCGACAGGCGCATGACGGTCTCCTTCGATCGGGCGGGAGACGCCTTCCATCCCAAGACCCTGCACAGCGTCGTCGAGACGCAGGCCCGCTGACCGAGGACGACCGCCGCCGCTTGAAGCTTATCAAGTAGGCTTCGCCAGTATCAAAGAATCCTGGCCCCGTTTTTTGCGGCCCGGTCTTTTTCTCGAAGCCGCGCTCTTCTCCAGCCGCGTTCACCGCTTCTCGCTGTCGAGGTGGGCCATCGCCGCGGCGGGATAGCGCGAGCCGGCCGCCGCATCCTTTGGCACCGCGCGTTCGCAGGCGGCGAGGTCGTCGGGGCCGAGCGTCAGATCGAGCGCACCGAGCGCCTCGGCCAGCTGATCGCGGCGCCGCGCGCCGACCAGCGGCACGATGTCCTGCCCCTGCGCCGCCACCCAGGCAATCGCCAGCTGCGCCACGCTGACCTTGCGCGCCGCGGCGACGCTGCGGAGTGCCTCCACCAGCGCCAGGTTCTGCTCCACGCTGTCGGCCTGGAAGCGCGGGCTGTAGGCCCGGAAGTCGCCCGGGCCGATGGCGTCCTTCCGCCAGTGGCCGCTGATCAGGCCGCGCGAGAGCACGCCATAGGCGGTGATGCCGATGCCGAGCTCGCGGGTCGTGGGCAGGATCTGGTCCTCGATCCCACGTGAGATGAGCGAATATTCGATCTGCAGATCGCTGATCGGATGCTCGGCCGCGGCGCGCCGCATCGTCTGGGCGCCGACCTCAGACAGGCCGATGTGGCGCACGTACCCCGCCTTCACCATGTCCGCGATCGCGCCCACCGTCTCTTCGATCGGCACATGCTGGTCGAGGCGCGCCGGCCGGTAGACGTCGATCTCGCCCAGGCCCAGGCGCTGGAGCGAGTAAGCAAGGAAGTTCTTCACCGCCTGGGGCCTCGCGTCGTGGCCCGACCAGCCGCCCGCCGGGTCGCGCAGCGCGCCGAACTTGACGCTGATCTGGAAGCGCTCGCGCGGCACGCCCTTCAGCGCCTCGCCGATGAGCATCTCGTTGTGGCCCATGCCGTAGAAGTCGCCGGTGTCGAGCAGCGTGATGCCCGCGTCGAGCGCGGCATGGATGGTGGCGATGCTTTCCTTCCGGTCGGCCGGGCCATACATGCCCGACATGCCCATGCAGCCGAGGCCGAGCGCGGAAACCGTGGGACCAGTCTTGCCGAGCTGACGATGTTGCACTTCATGCCCTCGCCTCGAAGAATGTCGCTTTCGCCAATCTGCATCATGGGCCAAACCGGCCTATCTTTTCCACGTCGGAGATGCTCAGCTTCCGATCAGCAGGAGGGATGAAGGAGATGCCTACGGTCACCACCAAGGACGGCGTCGAGATTTTCTACAAGGACTGGGGCACCGGTCAGCCCATCGTGTTCAGCCATGGCTGGCCTCTCTCGGCGGACGATTGGGACGCACAGATGCTCTTCTTCCTCGGCAAGGGCTTCCGTGTGATCGCCCACGACCGGCGCGGCCATGGCCGCTCCAGCCAGCCCGGCAGCGGCCATGACATGGATCACTATGCCGACGACCTCGCGGCGTTGACCGCGCACCTGGATCTGAAGAATGCGGTGCATGTCGGCCACTCCACCGGCGGCGGCGAAGTGGTGCATTACCTGGCGCGCCACGGCGAGAGCCGGGTGGCGAAAGCGGCGATCATCTCCGCCGTGCCGCCGCTGATGGTGAAGACGGCGGCCAATCCGGGCGGGCTGCCCAAGGAGGTCTTCGGCGGGCTCCAGGCGCAGCTCGCCGCCAACCGCGCCCAATTCTATTACGACCTGCCGGCCGGACCGTTCTATGGCTACAACCGGCCCGGCGCCAAACCCTCAGAGGCGGTGATCTGGAACTGGTGGCGCCAGGGCATGATGGGCGGCGCCAAGGCGCACTATGACGGCATCGTCGCCTTCTCTCAGACCGACTTCACCGACGACCTGAAGAAGATCAGGGTGCCGGTGCTGGTGATGCACAGCGAGGACGACCAGATCGTGCCTTATGTCGCTGCCGGACCGCTCTCGGCCAAGCTGCTGAAGAACGGCATCCTGAAGACCTATCAAGGCTTTCCGCACGGCATGCCGACGACCGAGGCCGAGACCATCAACGCCGACCTGTTGGCCTTCATCAAAGGCTAGAGATCTGCCCCGGGCCGGCACCTGCACCCTCGGTGGTGCGCTGATCGGGGTCACAACGGTCGGCGGGCTGGCTCAGCGATGGACTCGCCGCTGCCGGGCGTCCGATGCCGACGCCGCGCCGGTCAGGCGATGACGCTGCGCTCGGCGCCGGACTCGCCGGCGCAGCAGGCGCCCCTGGCGCTGGCTGCGCCCCGATCCGGCCCACGGCCATAGTGGTGATCGACGGCAGGCCGCCGTCGGGGCGGATGCTCGAGCCATATATTACGCGAGGAAACGGGGCCTGGACTCTTTTCGACGGCCGACCAGATCACCGTCGGCTGGTGACCGTCATGGCATGCAGCAGCTCGATCAGCTGATTGAAATGCGCCGTGACAGGTTGTATGGGCAAACGTACATTCGTATCTCATGCATAGAGCCGTTGCCGGCTTCGACTGGGACGAGGGAAACCGCGGAAAGTGCCAGAAGCACGGCGTGTCGGTCGCGGAGATCGAGGGCCTGTTCGCGCGGCCCCACACGATCAGCGTGGATGTGGAGCACTCGCTCGCCGAGGAGCGCCTCAGGGCCATAGGGAGGACCGACAAAGGTCGGTACGTGTTCCTGGTTTTCACGATCCGAGAGCGGACCGGCGAGCGTTTCATCCGGCCCATCAGTGCCCGCTACATGCACGCGAAGGAGGTCGAGTACTATGAAAAAGAAAATCCCGATCTTTCAAAGCGACGAGGAAGCCGAGCGCTTCGTCGAGACAGCCGACCTCACCGAGTACGATCTCTCGCAATTCAAGCCGGTGCGGTTCGAATTCGAAAAGAAGGCCGCCCGCGTCAACATGCGCCTGCCGGATGCACTGCTCGAGGCGGTCAAGGCGCGCGCCAAGGCCCGCGGCATCCCCTACCAGCGCTTCATCCGCGAGGTCCTCGAACGGGCCATCGCACGCAAATGACGCCGCCGTAGCGACTTCGCGGCTCGAGCGCCATCCGTCGTGGAGAGCTAGTCATTGTATTTCACGCAACTCCGGCTATCATCCGCACGCATTCAATCAGGAATGGACGACCCATCGGATGACGCTGGTTGCCGCCTTCTCGCCGTTTGGCTGCCCGCTGATGCTCGGCGATCTGCTCATCACTGGCCACCCACACGTTCGCACAACGGTTATGCTTCCGACGATCGGCCACTGTCATCTCGTTGACGACAGCGTCGTTGATCTAAGCCGAGTCGCATGGCTTGCATCAAAAGTATGTATAATTAATGATAGTTTGGCTGTAGGATGGGCTGGCAACTACGAATCT
>JBKPDM010000555.1:0-17900 GCA_046727895.1 Pseudomonadota bacterium
GCGCCAGAACGTCGGCTTCGCGCTCCAGATCCTGCAGCGCCGTCTCGCCTCCTCGCCGGCCGCGATCCACGAATCGCTCCGCCGCCGCCGCGAGAAGCTCCAGCGCCGTGTCGAAGAAGCGCGCCTCCTGCAACGCGGCCGCGACGCCCGCCTCGATGCGGCCGGCGAGCTCGTCAACTATCGCCCGGAGTTTTTCGAAGACTTCGACGACCAGCCCGAGAACGAGGTCGAGGCGGTCGAGGAGCAGCTGGTCGACAGCGCGACGGCCGCCGAGACCATCGCCGAGCTGCAGATCGAGATCGCCATGCTGACCGGTCTCGAGGAGCAGGCCAGGGCGCTTCGTCGCTCGGGCACCGACACTAAGTGGCGCCAGCTGCAGAGCATCCTCGATCAGCCGATCATGACCGACCCCGCCGGCAACCGGCGGAAGCTGATCGTGTTCACGGAGCCGCGCGACACGCTCACCTACCTCGCCGACAGGATCCGCACCCGCCTCGGCCGCGCCGAGGCCGTGGTCGAGATCCACGGCGGGCTCGCCCGCGAGGCAAGGCGCACCGCCATGAACGCCTTCCTGCACGACCCGGCGGTCCTGATCATGGTCGCGAACGACGCCGCGGGCGAAGGCGTCAACCTCCAGCGCGCCCACCTGATGGTCAACTACGACCTGCCCTGGAACCCCAACCGCCTCGAGCAGCGCTTCGGCCGCATCCACCGGATCGGCCAGACCGAGGTCTGCCACCTCTGGAACCTGGTCGCGAACGAGACCCGCGAGGGCGCCGTCTACGCCCGCCTGCTGGAAAAGCTCGAGGCCGCGCGCGAGGCGCTCGGCGGCCGGGTCTACGACGTCCTCGGTCAGCTGTTCGAGCAGAAGCCGCTCCGCGATCTCCTGATCGAGGCGATACGCTACGGCGAGCAGCCCGAGGTCAAGGCGCGCCTCCTGCAGGTGGTCGACGACGCCGCCGGCCACGCCCACCTCCTGGATCTGCTGGAGCGCCGCGCGCTGACCCAGGAGACCTTGCCCTTCAGCAGGGTCCAGGCGATCCGCGAGCAGATGGAGCGGGCGCACGCTCAGCGCCTCCAACCCCACTACATCGAGAGCTTCTTCCGCGCGGCCTTCGAGCACCTGGGCGCCCGCATCCACCGGCGCGAGACCGGTCGCTTCGAGATCTCCCGCGTGCCGGGGGCGCTGCGCGAGCGCGACCGCCAGACCGGCACGGGCGCCCCTGTCCTCGCGCGCTACGAGCGCATCTGCTTCGATAAGGCCCAGATCGCCGGGCCACCGGTCGCCGCCTTCGTCTGCCCCGGCCACCCGTTGCTCGACGCCACGATCGACCTCGTCCTCGAGCGCCACCGCGAGCTGATGAAGCAGGGTGCCATCCTGGTTGACCCGCGCGATCAGGGCCTGCGCCTGCGTGTCCTCGTCACCCTCGACCAGGCGATCCAGGACGGCCGCGCCGACCGCCACGGCCATCATCAGATCGTCGCCCGGCAGCTCCACTTCGTCGAGCTGTTCGAGGACGGTGCCTTGCGCGATGCCGGCCCCGCGCCCTACCTCGACTACCGGCCGGCGGCCGAGGCCGAGCGCGCGGCGATCGCACCGCGGCTCGAGGACCCATGGCTCACGGGCGACCTCGAGAGCCGGGTGATCGGCCATGCCGTCCAGCACCTGGTGCCCCGCGAGGTGGATGAGGTCCGCGCCCGCCGTCTCACCCAGATCGACAAGGTCGAGCGCGAGGTCCAGGCCCGGCTCAAACGCGAGATCAACTACTGGGACCACCGCGCCGAGGTCCTGAAGGACCAGGAGCGCGCCGGCAAGCAGCCGCGCATGAACCCCCAGCGTGCCGCCGCCCGCGCCGAGGAGCTGGCCGACCGCCTGCAACGCCGCTTGGCCGAGCTCGCCAGGGAGCGCGACATCTCGGCCCTGCCGCCCCTCGTGCTCGCCGGCGCCCTGATCGTGCCGGTCGGCCTCCTGCAGCAGCTGAACGTCATCGACGCGAGCGACCAGCCGGCCGAACCCGAGCCCGACCCCGCCCGCCGTGCCGAGATCGAGCGCCTGGCCATGGACGCGGTCATGGCGGCCGAACGGGCGCTGGGCTTCGAGCCGCGCGACGTCAGCCGCGACAATTGCGGCTACGACGTCGAATCGCGCGATCCCGCCAGGGGCGGCCATCTCCGCTTCATCGAGGTCAAAGGCCTCGGCCCCGGCAACGACCGCGTGACCATCACCCGCAACGAGCTGCTGCGCGCGCGCAACGCCATGGAGTGGCACCGCCTTGCTATCGTGCAGGTTGAGGGTGACATCGCAGCCTCGCCCCGCTACATCTCCGGCCACGACTTCGGCGGGGTCGGCTTTGCCGAGATCGGTCGGATGCTCCGCCTCAGCGAGCTGCTCGCCATCGCCCGCGAGCCGCATTGAGGATCTACAAGGTTCGATGCTCCGCAACTATGGGCTGATCCGTCAAGTCAGAGGAAAAGCCGATCATGCAATCACGCGGGTCGCCAACCGATTCTCTGCCATTGCCGACGAAGATGATTTCACGAGCCAGCTCATTGGATGTTTGGCAGCTGAGTTCGACGGCTGGTCCTACAAAGGAATCAAGTGGAGCACCATTCCTAGACGATCTGAAACGGATGAGCTTGGGATAGATTTTTCGGCCCGTAAGCTTACGTCGCGTGGCGCATACTCTGAGGAGTCCTGGGTGGGCGCCGACATCGTCCTCACAACGCAGATCACTGTTCCCGGATATAGGACGATCAAGAGCATGCTCATACAGAGCAAGAATCTAGGGCGGGGAGAGCGGTTGCGGACGAGCGAGTGGAATCGCCTATTGGGCCAAATCGATGATATGAGAGGAATATCAGATCACTCCTTTGTTTGGCTGTATTCACCAGAGGGCGTCCGGTCAGTAAGAGCTTCTCAGTTGTCGCATCTCGAAACTAGACGTCCTGATGATCTTTACACGTCGCATGCAGCATCATTATTTACTGACTTTATCAAGAGCGAAGAGGGCGATGACCACTTAACCGCGACCGATCGGCATTCGCTTGAGGAGCTTCGCGAACGAAGCCGCGCGCGGAAGGCATTATTGTTGTCGGCTCAAACCGGAGGGAGCCTATGGGATCTCAGATGAGAAGAAAGCTCATCGAGGTTGCGCTGCCGCTGGAGGCGATCAACGCGGCGAGCGCGCGAGAGAAATCGATCCGGCATGGGCATCCCTCGACCCTGCATCTCTGGTGGGCGCGGCGGCCCTTGGCGGCGTGCCGGGCAGTATTGTTTGGACAGCTCGTTGATGATCCTTCGTCCTGGCCTGACCGTTTTCCGACCGAAGAGGCACAGGGGGCCGAGCGCAAGCGCCTGCACGACTTCATCGGTGGCACCAAGGGCAGGGAGTACAAGGACGGCCTCGTCGCCTGGGAAAGCAGCAACAACGAAGCGATTCTGAACAAAGCGCGCTGGTACATCGCCCGCTCGCTCGCCTGGGGCCGCGGCGAGGAGCCGCCGCCGGAGAAAGACCCGGAGGCCGTGCGCCGATACCTCTTGGATCACGCCCCTCCCGTCTACGACCCGTTCTGCGGCGGCGGCTCGATCCCGCTCGAGGCGCAGCGCCTGGGCCTGCGCGCCTACGGCTCCGACCTCAATCCGGTGGCGGTGATGATCAGCAAAGCGCTGGTCGAATTCCCGCCCAAGTTCGCCCGCCTGCCGCCGGTCAACCCCGAATCCCGGAAAAAGCTCGCCAACGGCGGCGCCTGGAACGCCAAGGGCGCCCAGGGCCTCGCCGAGGATGTGCGCTACTACGGCAAGTAGATGCGCGATGAGGCCGACAAGCGGATAGGACACCTGTATCCGAAGGTCAGGGTCACACCCGAGCTTGTTGGGAACCGGCCCGACTTGAAAGAATTGATGGGCGAGGAGCTGACGGTCATCGCTTGGCTTTGGGCGCGAACAGTAACGTGTCCCAACCCCGCATGCGGAGCCCGGATGCCGCTTGTCGGCTCCTACTTTCTCTCTACCAGATCCGGCCAGCAAGTGTGGTCGAGCCGGAGGTCGACCGGCAGTCGCAACCTCCCAACATTGCTTTTCGGATTACTTCAGGACGACCAGATCCCGACCGTTCAAAGACGCTGGCTTTGGGGAGTGGTTACGCCGGCAAGAGTGCTGGCAAGAAGGCCAAAGCCGCTTTCCGTTGCGTGGCCTGTGGCCAGGGGCCGGTTAAGGGCGACTGCATCGACAAAGAAGGAGGGGCGGGCCGTATGGGCGCCGTGCCCTTCGCTGTCGTGGCAGAGGGAAAGCGCAGACGTATATTTCTGGAGCCGGTGGCCAATGTGATCAACGCATCAGCGCGGTCCACTGACGAGTACGTTCGCGGCAGAAATCTTGAGAAGGAGTTTCCGAACCAGGAGTGCAAGGGCACCTTCGCGAGCAACGCCCAAGGAAGGCACTACTGCTTCAAGACGTTTGCCGATTATTTCTCGCCGCGCCAACTGGCCGCATTGACGACATTCTCCGATCTGGTGCTAGAGGCTCGGACCGAGGTGGTTGAACACGCCATGGCCGCCGGCATGGCCCCCGGCCCGACCGGGCTCGCCAAGGGTGGCGCGGGCGCCCAGGCCTATGGTGACGCGCTAGCGGTGTATCTGGCGTTTGCGGTTGATCGTGTCGTCGATAGGCACAGTACGATAGCGAGTTGGGACAGCAGTCCTTCAAAGCTACAGCTTCGCAAGACATTTGCAGGTCAGGGAATACCGATGACCTGGGACTATGCGGAGGGCAATCCGTTTTCGATGTCGTCGGGCACCTGGAGTCCATCGATCGAATGGGTTGCTAAATCCATTGAATTTGCTCCCGCCCACATCCCAGGACAAGCGTATGTTGCTGACGCGGCGTCGAACAGATGGTCCGAACAAATTGTCATTTCTACCGACCCACCATATTACAATAACATAGGATATGCAGATCTTTCTGACTTCTTCTATATCTGGCTCGGAAGATCTCTCAAGAACATTTTTTCTTCCGAGTTTGCGACCGTGCTCGTTCCCAAAGCGCACGAGCTTGTGGCGAACCCAGATCGTTTCAAAGGCGGCAAAGCGGAAGCAGAGGCTTTCTTCATCGCCGGAATGAGCCGTGCGCTCAACAGCATGGCGCGTTCGTCTGTCCCCGAAACGCCGGTCGCGTTCTATTATGCTTTCAAGCAGGCCGAGGTGGAGACGGAGGGCGTTGTCTCTACCGGCTGGGCGACTTTTCTAGAAGCCGTATTTGCTGCCGGTTTCCAGGTCGACGGGACGTGGCCTGTGCGTACAGAACTCGGGAACCGCATCATAGGCCGAGGCACCAACGCGTGACGCGGGGCGAGTTTCTGCGGGCGTTGCGGGCGGAGCTGCCGGCGGCGTTGCACACCCTGCAGGAGGCCGCGATCGCGCCGGTCGACATGGCCCAGGCCTCGATCGGGCCCGGCATGGCCGTGTTTTCCCGATACAAGGAGGTGCTGGAGGCGGACGATACGCCGATGTCGGTGCGCGAGGCGCTCAGGATCATCAACGCCGAGCTCGACGAGTACCTCGCCCGCCAGGAGGGCGATTACGATTCCCGCACCCGGTTCGCACTGACCTGGTTCCAGCAGCACGGCTTCAACGCCGGGCCGTTCGGCGACGCCAATACCATCGCCAATGCGCGCGATGTGTCCGTCGAGCGCGTGGCGAAGGCGGGGGTTCTGGAATCCAGGGGCGGCAAGGTGCGGCTGTTGCGCCGGGACGAGCTGCCCGAGGACTGGGACCCCTGGGCCGATCGCAGCCTCACCGTCTGGGAGGGCACGCAGCATGTGATCCGGCGGCTCGAGGGCGAGGGCGAGGACAGCGCCGCGCGGCTGGTGAAGCGCCTTGGCCCCCGCGCGAGGCGGCGACGAACGCGTTGGCGAAGGTTGCGACGCGGACGGTGGTCATGGGCGGCATGCTCACGATGTCGTCTCGAACGGGTTTAGAACGCGGACGCCGGCTCGGGTGAAGTCTCGTTCATTCCTGGTTACCACGACGAGCTCGTGGACCAGGGCCGTCGCTGCCATCAGACCGTCCACGGTCGGCAATCGAGTACGCGAGTTCAACCGTCCCCAGCTTTCCGCGATCCTCCGGTCGATGCTGACGGTGCGGTCCGCGAACAGATCGACAACCAGTAGAAGCCACCGCTCGAAGAAACGGGCTCGGCGAGGATCTCGAGTGCCAAGACGCTCGATCCCGTCGCGGATTTCGCCGATCACTAATACGCTAAGAGCAAGCGCGTCCGGTTCAACTGCGGCATACCAGGTGGCGACGTTCCGGTCACATCGATCGCCCTTACCGATCTCCGAGACCACGTTGGTGTCGACGAGGTATCTCAAAAGCTGGTCTCACGCGGCAGGTCCTGGTTGCGCGCCAGATCGAGTTCCTCGAGCGACACCATCGCCAAGAGTTCCTTCAGGCTGATCTGCCGCTTCTTCATCAGCTCGAACTGCTCGGCGGACAGCACCACCACCGCAGGCTGGCCCCGGCGGGTCACGGTCTGTGGCCCTTCGTCGATGGCCTTCTGCACAAGTTCGCTGAACCTGGTTTTCGCTTCCTGCAGCTGCCACGCCACAAGCGCCTCCATGGATACTGACTACACTGGTCAGTTTGCGGCAATATGATCGCCTGTCAAGCTCAAAGCGGGATGTTGCCGTGCTTCTTCCAGGGGTTCTCGAGCCGCTTGGTCCTCAGCCAGCGCAGCCCGTGACAGATTCGCCGGCGCGTGCCGTGCGGCATGATCACGTCGTCGATGAAGCCGCGTGAGGCGGCGACGAACGGGTTGGCGAAGCGGGCCCGGTACTCCTCGGTGCGCGCCTCGATCTTGGCGGGATCCCTGAGGTCGGCGCGGAAGATGATCTCGACCGCACCCTTCGGCCCCATGACCGCGATCTCGGCGGTCGGCCAGGCGTAGTTGACGTCGCCGCGCAGGTGCTTGGAGCTCATGACGTCGTAAGCGCCGCCGTACGCTTTGCGGGTGATCACCGTGATCTTGGGCACCGTCGCCTCGGCGAAGGCGTACAGCAGCTTCGAGCCGTGGGTGATGATGCCGCCGTATTCCTGCGCGGTCCCGGGCAGGAACCCCGGCACGTCGACGAAGGTCAGGATCGGGATGTTGAAGCAGTCGCAAAAGCGCACGAAGCGCGCCGCCTTGCGCGAGCTGTCGATGTCGAGACAGCCCGCGAGCACCATCGGCTGGTTGGCGACGATGCCGACGGTCGAGCCTTCGATCCGGCCGAAGCCGATTATGATGTTCCTGGCGTAGTCCGCTTTGAGCTCGAAGAAATCGCCCTCATCGACGACCTTCTCGATCAGCTCCTTCATGTCGTAGGGCTTGTTCGGATTGCTCGGGACCAGGGTGTCGAGCGAGGGCTCGAAGCGCTCGGCCGGATCCTCGGTCGGTCGGGTCGGCGGCTGATCGCGGTTGCTCACCGGCAGGAAGTCGATGCAACGGCGGACCTCGGCCAGCGCCTGAACATCGTTGTCGAAGGCGAGATCGGCGACGCCCGAGCGCTGGGTATGGGTCGAGGCGCCGCCGAGCTGTTCGTGGGTCACCTCCTCCTGCGTGACGGTCCTGACCACGTCCGGGCCGGTCACGAACATGTAGGCGGTATCGCGCACCATGAAGATGAGGTCGGTCATCGCCGGCGAGTACACGGCGCCGCCCGCGCACGGGCCCATGATCACGCTGATCTGCGGCACGACGCCCGAAGCGAGCACGTTGCGCTGGAAGACGTCGGCATAACCCGCGAGGCTGGCGACACCTTCCTGAATCCGGGCCCCGCCCGAATCGTTGATGCCGATCACCGGCGCGCCGACCCGGATCGCGTGATCCATGATCTTGCAGATCTTCTCGGCGTGAGCTTCGGAGAGCGCCCCGCCAAACACCGTGAAATCCTGGCTGAACGCGAACGCCAGGCGACCGTTGATCGTGCCGTAGCCGGTCACCACCCCGTCGCCCGGCACCCGCTGCTCGGCCATGCCGAAGTCGACGCAGCGGTGCTCGACGAACATGTCGATCTCCTGAAAGGAGTCGGGATCGAAGAGCAGCTCCAGGCGCTCGCGCGCGGAGAGCTTGCCGCGCTTGTGCTGGGCCGCGATGCGGCGCGCGCCGCCACCCATGCGGGCGGCGTGGCGCTTGGCGTCGAGCTGGTCGAGAATCTCCTGCACCGGCGGACCCTCACCCGTCGTGACCTGGCGGGCGTGCTTAGCACCCCCCATCGGCGCAGGCAAATTCACCGTGTGAGGCCCTCGCCACGGCATCGGACCGGCCCCTGACAGACGGGCGGCGCTGCCGCTGGGTGCAAGCGGCCGTGACGGAATGTGCAATCTATGCTTGGATCGTAGCCTGGCGTCGGAGTTGCGAGTGCCGACGCTCTCTGCAAAAAAAGCGACCGGGAAGAGCGCGGAGGCAGGTATGGCTGACATCGGCGCGTGGCTCGAGGGCCTCGGCCTTGGCCGATACGCCGATACTTTCGCCGAAAACGACATCGACCTCGATGTCGTTGCGGATCTCAGCGAGCAGGATCTGCTCCGGCTCGGGGTGTCGCTTGGCGATCGCAAGCGCCTGATGCGCGCGATCGCGGCGTTGACGTCGGCGGAGCCGACCGCCACGCCGGCCGGCTCCGCCGCCGCTCCGAGCGAGCCTCGGCCTCCGCCCGAGACCGCTCGCCCCGGCCATGGCGCCGAACGGCGGCAGCTCACGGTGATGTTCTGCGACATGGTCGGCTCGACCGCGCTCTCGGCACGGCTCGATCCCGAAGACCTGCATGAAATCATCCGTCGTTACCAGGAAAGCTGCGCCGAGGTCATCGCGCGTTTCGAAGGCCATATCGGCCACTACGTCGGCGACGGGATTCTCGCTTACTTCGGCTATCCGAAAGCGCACGAGGACGATGCCCAGCGCGCGATCCGGGCCGGTCTCGAGATCGTCGAGGCGATCAGGCGACTGAATGACGAGCTGACCGACCTCGGGGTCAGCGTCAGCGTTCGGGTCGGCATCAACACCGGCGTGGTGGTGGTCGGCGACATCGGCACCGGCGAGTTTCGCGATGAGATGGCGGTCGTCGGCGAGACGCCGAATGTGGCGGCGCGGCTGCAGTCGGTGGCCGAGCCCGGCACCGTCGTCGTCGGCGAGAGGACCCGCAGGCTGGTCGAGGGTCTGTTCGTGTTCGACCGGCTCGGTCCGCTTTCGGTCAAGGGGATCGACGAGCCGGTCGCCGTCTTCCGGGCTCGTGAAGCGACCGGGGCGCCGAGCCGCTTCGAGGCGACCGCCATTCGGGGTCTCACGCCGCTGGTCGGCCGCGACGAAGAGATCCGCCTGCTGCTTTCGCGCTGGGAGAACGCCAAGCTTGGCGAAGGCCAGGTGGTCCTGCTGACCGGCGAGCCTGGTATCGGCAAATCACGCATCATCCAGGCTTTTCGGGATCTCGTGCGGTGCGAGCAGGTGTCGGTGCTGCGGTACTATTGCTCGCCGTTCTATGTCCACAGCGCCCTGCATCCCGTGCTCGACCAGCTGGAGCGGGCGGCGGATCTCAAGAAGAGCGACTCGCCCGAGGTCAAACTGGACAAGCTGGAGGCCTTGCTCGGTCGTGGCACCGCCCAGGTCGCCCGCACAGCGGCCCTGCTGGCGCCGCTGCTCTCGATCCCGACTGGCGAGCGCTATCCCCCGCTCGACGTCGCGCCCGAACGCAAGAAGGCGTTGACCCTCGAGGCTCTGCTCGAGCAGCTGAAGGGCCTCGCAACGCGCCCGCTGCTGATCCTGCTCGAGGACGCACACTGGATCGACGCCACGTCGAGCGAGCTGTTCCATCTGGTCATCGATCGCATCCAACGCATGCCGGTCCTGCTGCTGATCGCCCACCGGCCCAGTTTCTCACCGCCCTGGACCGGCTTTCCGCACATCACGTCGCTCTCCCTCTCCCACCTCAGCCACCGCCAGGCGGCGGTGCTGGTCGACAAGGTCACCCTCGGCCGGAAGCTGCCGGCCGAGGTCCTCGACCATATCGTCACCCGGACCGACGGCGTGCCCCTCTATGTCGAGGAGCTCACCAAGACCATGCTCGAGTCGGGCGCCCTCGAGCCCACGGCCGACGGGTTCCGTTTGACGGGGCCGCTGCCGTCGCTGTCGATTCCCGAATCCCTGCACGACTCGCTGATGGCGCGCCTCGATCGCCTCGCCGGCGTCAAGGACGTCGCGCATCTGGCGGCGACGCTCGGCCGCGTATTCAGCTACGAGCTGCTGGCTGCCGTGTCGCCGCTGGGCCACGCGGCGCTGAAGGACGCCCTTGACCAGCTGGTCGACGCCGAGCTGATCTATCGTCGCGGCGCGCCGCCCGATGTCATCTACGAGTTCAAGCACGCCCTGGTCCAGGAGGCCGCCTACAGCAGCCTCTTGCGCAGCAAGCGCCACGAACTCCACCGGCAGATCGCCGAAACCCTGGCAAACCGCTTCGCCGAGACGGTCGAGGCGCGACCGGAGCTGCTCGCGCATCACTTTCGTGAGGCGGCGCTGCCGGCGCGGGCTTTTCCCTATGCGATACGGGCCGGCGATGCGGCTGCGAGTCGCTACGCGGCGACCGAGGCGCGGGCCAGCTATCAGGAAGCGCTCGACCTCGCCCGTTCGCTGCCGCCGCAGGAGGACGCCTGGCGCGCGCAGATCGAAGCCGTCCTCAGACTGGCCAGCGTCGCCCAGAACCGGACCCATTACGAGCAGGATCTCAAGAACCTCGAGCAGGTCTTTTCCCTGGCTGAGGCGATCGCCGATCACGAATCGCTCTGTCGCATTCAGTACTGGATCGGCCGGATCAACTACGTCTTCGGACGCTTCGACCACGCGGTCGAGTTCGCCGGCAAGGCGCTGATGATCGCCGAGGGGCTGGGCGGCGCCGACAAGTTCACCGCCGACCCGGTCAATCTCATGGGCCGGATCCACTGCCTGCGCGGCGAAGCGCGCGACGCGATTCACTATTCCGCGCGCAACGTCGAGCAGATGCGCCGGCTCGGCAATCGGATCGAGGAAGCGGCCATGTCCGGCGTGCTCGCCTTCGCCTACGGCATGCACGGCGATTTCGACAAGGCGTTCGAGGCGGCGGACCACGGCATCAAGCTCGGCCGCAGGATCGAGCATCTGCCCACCCAGGCGGCCTGCCTGTTCTTTTCCGGTGTGGTCCGGGGCTGGCACGGCGATGTCGACGCCGCCGCGCCGGAGTTCGAGGAAGCGCTCGATCTCTGCCGCAAGTCGGGCGACATCTTCCGTCAGTACCTGACCCACGGCTGGCGCGGCCAGGGCCACCTGCTGGCCGGCAATCAGGATGCGGCCGAGGTCGATTTGAAGCGGTGTCTCGAGCTCGGCGACAAGATCGGCACCACCTTCCATCGGGGCGCCTTTCAAGCCTTCAATGCCAAGCTCCGCCTGCTCCAGGGCGAGATCGGCGAGGCGCTCCGGCAGAGCTCCGAGGCGCTCGAGATCGCGACCGAGACCGCCCAGGCGTGGAGCCGCTCGATCGCGCTCCGGATTCATGCCGAGGCGCTTCTTGCCCTGCAACCGCCGCGAGTCGAGCAGGCCGAGGCCGAGATCCGAAGCGCAATCGAGATCCAGGAGCGGCGCGAGTGCCTCTTCGATCTCGGCTGGTCGTGCCTCGCGCTTGGCTATCTGTTCGCCGCGAAGAGCGAGCCCGAGCGGGCGCGGGAGGCCTGCGCGCAGGCCGGCCGGATGTTCGAGAACATGGGCATCGGGGCCGGCCGGCGCTGGACCGAACGGTTGCGGGCCGAGCTGGTCAGCTAGCCGGACGCCATCTTTGCCGGGTGATGAACCGACCCGATCGCGCAGCGTTGTCGGGGTCGATGAGCTGTGCCATGGTAGCTTCTTGGATTGAATCAGGGAGTGCCAAACAACCTGGGATTAGTAGCGGACGTCGGAGCGATGCGCAGTTTTCGCTCCGACTGAGCGCATCGGCATGAAATCGGGAGGATGGCATGAATACGGCATTGGTATTGGGCGGCGGCGCGCCGACCCTGACCCTGATGGCCGGCGCCCTGCTCGCCCTCGACGAGGAAAACGTGGAGTTCAGCGTCGTCTCGACGTCGGGAGCTGGCATGCTGGTCGGGCTGCTGTACGCCGCCCCGCGCGGCGGCGACCGGCGGGAGGCTCTGAAAGCCACGGTGAATATGGGCGTTCACGACACGATCTACAAACGATTTCCGGTGAACTTCAAGGTCTTCTACAAGCCCGGCACCTGGGCCGATGCCTATACCAAGGCGGTGTGGCCGTTTCTGGACCTGCTGCCGCAAACGACCAGCGAGGAGCGCTTCATCAGGGACTGGTTCGCCCTGATGTTCGCGACATTCTCGCCGTCGAGCCTGGGTCCCGACAGCAAGGGGCTCTGTCAGGCGGCGCCCTGGATCGAGAATTTCGTCGATTTCGAGGCTCTCAGAGACTTTGGCCCCGAGTTTCTGATCAACGCCTGGAACCTGCGCGAACGGCAGATGCGGATCTTCCCGAAGGAGGAGATCACGCCATCGCACTTCCGCGCCGCCCTCGCCTTCCCCTTCATCTACGCGCCCTGGGAATTGGAGGGCGACCTCTACATCGAAGGCTCGGCGATGGACACGCTCAATCTGAAGGGTCTCCTGAACTACGACGAAGCACAGGCGACGATCTATCAAAAGGAGCTGAAGGGGCTCGAGCACATCATTGCCGGCGCGCCGCCCGCGGCCGCGACCGGCTCGCCGGGACTTGCGGAGGAACAGCGGCAATTCATGCCGCAGGCAGCCGGGTTGCGTAGTCTTCGCGACGACCCCGAGCGGGCCCGTGCACTGGGGCGGCGCGAACAGCTCGCCAAGAAGCTGAGCTCGATCGACAAGATCGTGGTGTTCGACGTGCTCGGCAGCGACAAGCTGCTGCGTCCGCCGCGCGATCTGTACGATGCCTGGGTGATGTCGATCATCGTGCCCCTGGTCGAGATCGCCAAGGACGATATCAAGCTGTTCGAGCTGAAAGTGAAACCGCCAAAGGGAATGTTGAACCGGATCGACTTCGGCCGCCAGATTCCCGAAGATCATCTGCCGAACATGCTCGACTGGTCGTATGGCAATCTGACGACGCTGTTCGAGGCGGGCTACCGCGCCGGCAAGGACTTCTACCTGCGGAACCAGGACTGGCTGCGGTCGAACGGGCCGGGCGGCACTGGAGCCAATGGCGGCCGCCGGCGGCGCACGACGGGTCGTGCCGAGGGTCCGGGCCGGCCTCCTGCCGCCGATTGAGCCCAGCCTGCGTCAGGTCGTGAGCCGTTGGGCGATCAGCCGATACAGGACCCGGGTCTCGGTGGCGAGTCGATAGTACACCAGGAGCTCGCGCGACGGGTCGGCCAGGCGCTGGAAGCCGGAGATGAACGCGACCACCGTGCCGACCGTGGTCGCGCCCGCGATCACGAGATAGCCCCCGACCATGAGAACGCTGAGCGGCGCCAGGTGGTTCATGAGGTTGTTGAGGAACTTGATCAGGAACTTGAAGCCGAAGTACTGCACGCGCACGTGGTAGACTCGGTCGAGGCGGTCCCGGTACCTGGCCTCGTGGTCGTTGTGCGGCTCGACGATCAGCTCGCCGATCTCGCGCACCAGCTGGATCTTGCGTCGGGCACAGCGATTCACCGCCCGTTGCAGGAGCGGCACAAAGATCAGCTGCGGCAGGAAGAACCCCAGGCTGACGATCGCGATCGTCGGCTCGACGAACAGCATGTAGCCGAGGACGCTGAGAAAGATGCCGATCTGGAGGGTCGGCTCGGACAGGCTTTCGCCGACGAAGCCCGCCCACGCGCTCGACCTCGGCCGCGACGATCGCGACCGTCCGTCCTCTGCCGTCATCCCCGGCGTCGGCCGCGGCGGAGCCGGAGCGCTCGGGCTCGGTTCCAAGCAGCTTCTGCCGCAGCCGGCGGATCGCCCGCTCGCTGACCACCCCGCGATAGAAGCGTAGCAGGTACTTGAGACCGGCCTGCAGCAGCACGACCGCCAGATAGGCGGCGCCCAGGAGGCCGAGCAGCCGCAGATCCGCGCCGCCGATCGCGCGGTCGATGATCCGCCGCTGCAGCTCGATCGGCGCCATGGTGAGGGGAAACGCGGCGGCAGCCAGCGCGCAGAGGCCGAGCTGGTGGGATCGGCTCTCGCGCCAGACATAGCGGAACAAGCCTTGTGGCGGCGCCCTGCCCGTCGCCTCGTCCGCTCTCGCATCCACTACGGCCACGATGCTCGTCTCGCCTCGGTGGCGGTCCCGGTGCGGGTCAAGCTAGTCGGAAAGGCTGGCCAAGGCGAACCCGGGGGTGGCCGCTCGCTAGGTGGATTGGCCACAGGCAGGCCTGCCGCCTTGGATTGACACGTCTCCCGGCTGCTCTAGCATTGGCGGCAGAGGCTGGAGCGGTATGCTGGAGGCGCTGTTCGCGCGCATCGAGGATCAGCGGGAGGCGCTGATCGAGCTCACCCGCGAGCTGGTGCGGATCCCGACCGTCAATCCGCCCGGCGACGCCTACGAAGTCTGCGCGCGTCACCTCGGCGACCGACTCCGACAGAGCGGCTTCGAGGTGACCTACCTGCGCGCCGAGGGGGCGATCGGCGACAGCGAGCGCTATCCCAGGCTCAATCTGATCGCTCGGCACGAAGGGCGCATGCCTGGCCCCTGCGTGCATTTCAACGGCCACATCGACGTGGTCGAGCCGGGGCACGGCTGGAGCCTCAATCCATTCGCCGGGGTGGTGCGCGAAGGGCGCCTCTTTGGCCGCGGCGCCTGTGACATGAAGGGCGGGATCGCGGCCGCGGTGGTGGCGCTCGAGTGCATCATCGAGGCGGGCATCGAGTTTCCGGGTGCAATGGAGTTCTCGGGCACGGTGGATGAGGAATCGGGCGGCTACGCCGGCGTCGCCTGGCTCGCCGAGCGGGGCTGGTTCTCGCGACCTCGCGTCGACCACGTGATCATCCCGGAGCCACTCAACGTCGATCGCATCTGCATCGGCCACCGTGGCGTCTGGTGGGCCGAGATCGAGACCTTCGGCCGGATCGCGCACGGCTCGATGCCGTTTCTCGGCGACTGCGCGATCCGCCACATGGGCGCCTTCCTGAACCGGATCGAGCGCCATCTGATGCCCAAGCTTGCGACCAGACAGACCGCGATGCCGGTGGTCCCGCCGCAGGCGCGGCAGTCGACCCTGAACATCAACGCGATCCACGGCGGCCTTGCCGAAGACTTCGACGGTCTGCCCAGCCCGCTGGTGGCCGACCGCTGCCGCCTGGTGATCGACCGCCGCTTCCTGATCGAGGAGGATCTGGCGGCGGTCAAGGCCGAGGTCATCGCGATCCTCGACCAGCTGCAGCGTGAGCGGCCGCACTTTAGCTACCGTATCGAGGACATCATGGAAGTCCTGCCGAGCATGACGCCGCGTGATGCGCCGGTCGTGCGTGCGCTCAGTGCGGAAATTGAACGGATTCTCGACAAGCCGGCCGAACTGGTCGTTTCGCCAGGCACTTACGATCAGAAGCACATCTATCGGATCGGCAAGCTCGAGGACTGCGTCGCCTATGGCCCGGGCATCCTCGAGCTGGCCCATCAGCCGGACGAGTACGTCCTGATCGACGACCTGGTCGCATCGGCCAAGGTCATGGCGGCGGCGACGCTGCGCCTGCTCGGGGTCGAGCTCGCGTGATTCAGCCCGGCTCGTAGGCGCCCTCCGGGCGCGCACGGATTTCGCAGCTCGCCCGAGCTGGCTTGAAACGGGCCAACGGCGGCAGAAGCGCCCGCGGTGCCGCAGAGAATCATGAAACCACAAGGGCTTACCAAAGCGGGACTGTCCCCGTGGGTGATCCGCCTTGACCTCAGCGCCGCGGGTCGACAGAAGGGCGCTGCTCGATCTCGCGCCGTCCGCGTCGAGGATGTGCGTGCGCGGCGCTGATCGAGCCGACGGGTGAGAAAGGAGCCGGAGCGCGATGATCGAAGGGCAGATCCTGGTCGACGGCCGCTGGCGCGAGGCAACCGGCGGCGAGACCGTCCCGATCGTGAACCCGAGCGATGGCGCGCGCTTCGGCGAGCTGGCGCGCGGCACCGGCGCGGACATCGATGCCGCGGTGAAGGCAGCGCGCGCCGCGCTCGAGGGCGACTGGGGCCGGATGGCCGCGTTCGAGCGCGGCCGGATCCTCGCCCGGCTCGGCCAGCTGGTCCTCGAGCAGGCCGATCAGCTCGCCCTGCTGGAAGCGCGCGACGTCGGCAAGCCGCTTCGTCAGGCGCGGGCCGATGCGCTGGCGCTGGCCCGCTATTTCGAGTTCTACGGCGGCGCCGCCGACAAGGTCCACGGCCAGACCATCCCCTATCAGTCCGGCTATACCGTGCTGACGCTGCGCGAGCCGCACGGCGTCACCGGTCACATCATCCCCTGGAACTATCCGATGCAGATCCTCGGGCGGAGCGTCGGCGCGGCGCTCGCCATGGGCAACGCCTGCGTGCTCAAGCCGGGCGAGGACGCCTCGCTCACCGCGCTCGAGGTCGGTCGCCTGGCGCTCGAAGCCGGCCTGCCCGCGGGCGTTCTCAACATCGTCACCGGCTACGGCGAGGAGGCGGGCGCGGCACTCGCCGCACATGCCGGCATCGACCATGTCTCCTTCACCGGCTCGCGCGAGGTCGGCCGTCTGGTCCAGCGGGCGGCCGCCACGCACGGCGCTCCGGTGACCCTGGAGCTGGGCGGCAAGTCACCTCAGCTGGTGTTCGCTGACGCCGAGCTCGACCAGGCCCTCCCTTTCATCGTCAACGCCGCGATCCAGAACGCCGGCCAGACCTGCTCGGCCGGCTCGCGGCTCCTGGTCGAGGAGACGATCTACGGTGAGGTGGTCGAGAAGATCACCGAGCGTTTTCACATGCTCGACGTCGGCCCGGCCGAGCGCGACCTCGACTGCGGGCCGCAGATCAACGCCGCGCAGAAGGAGCGGATCGAAGAGTATCTGGGTCGAGCGCACGCCGATCGCCTGCTGCTGCTCGCCGAGGGCAAGATCGCGCCCAACACCCCGCAAGGCGGCTTCTACGTCAAGCCGACCCTCCTGGGCGACGTGCCGCCCGATCACCTGCTGGCGCAGGAGGAGATCTTCGGCCCGGTGCTGGTCGCGATTCGCTTCAAGGACGAGGCGGACGCGCTCCGGATCGCCAACGGCACGCCCTACGGGCTGGTCGCCGGGGTCTGGACGCGGGACGGCGCGCGCCAGATGCGCCTCGCGCGCCTGATCAGGGCCGGTCAGGTGTTCGTCAACAACTATGGCGCCGGCGGCGGGGTCGAGCTGCCGTTCGGCGGCATGAAGGGCTCGGGCTTCGGCCGCGAGAAGGGCTTCGAGGCGCTCTACGGCTTCTCGACCCTCAAGACGATCGCGATCCGACACGGCTGAGCGACGAGCCGACGTGATATTGGACCTGGCCGGCACCGCGCCATGGCCGAAGTGCCCTTGATCCACGTACTCAAGCGCATGACCTGCGGCCGGCATGCCCCGCCACGGACAAGATAAGCTGCACGAGTTCTGCGAGGCGACCAGGCGGCGATTGCGAACAGCTCAGAGCAGAGGCGGGTGAAATTTCCCTTCTTCGGCGATGTTTACAGTATGATCCAAACTCCACTTTCACACGTAGCAACCAACAGTTTTCGGCAGGGACGACGGAAATGGATCTGATCAGACTGATCATGGAGCAGTTGAGCCCGCAACTCATCGGGCGGATCGCCAGTGCGTTAGGGCTCGATCGTGCCTCGACCGAGAAGGCGATCAGTGCGGTGGTGCCGACGCTCCTGTCCGCGCTCGTCGGGCTGGTGTCAAAGTCCGGCGGGGCGAGCCGTCTCGCGACCATGCTGCAGCAG
>JBKPDM010000556.1:0-8153 GCA_046727895.1 Pseudomonadota bacterium
GGCGTAGAGGCACCCGGCCGCCGGCGCCAGACTCCAGACGGTCTTGATCGGCTCTTCGCCCGCCTGGTATGCCAGACCCTCGCTCGAATGCGTCCAGGTCGCGCCGAGGTCGGTGGACTTCCAGACCGCCGCGCCGAACCATTCGTTGCCGCCGCCGGCGTAGATCGTGCCGCTCGCCGCATCGGCAACGACGTGGTTCATCGGCCAGGTCTCGCAGAACGGGCCGCGCAGCTGCCAGGAGCGCCGCAGCGCGTCGCCCTCGAGGATGAACGGGCCCTTCTTGGTTCCCAGAAGGATCAGGACTTTCTCTGCCATGTTTCGGCCTCCGTTAGCCGGCCACACAAGGGCCGATGTTCGCTCGCATGCGCGCTACCGCCGTCAGCTCCCTGCCACGGCGCCAGCCCGCGCGATCTGAGGCTTCCGTTCCAGCGGAAACAGCGGGAAGTAGGGCTCGGCTTCCTCGAGCACCCGCGCGAAGGAAGGCCGCGCCATGAGACGGTCGAGATAGGACAGCAGACTTGGTTGCCTCTCATCGATCGGGACGACAGTGTTCGCGTAGAAGAGCGCGGGAGCCGCGGCGCAGTCGGCCAACGTAAAGGCATTGCCCATTGCCCAGGTTTTCGATCCCATCTCCTGGTCGATGATCTTGTACGCCTCGTGCACCTGCACCTTCGCCTGCTCCACGCCGAACCGGTCGCTCTTGCCCTTGGGGCGCAGCCGATCGGTCACGATCTTCTGCATGGGCTCCTGGACATAGTGGTCGTAGAAACGATCCCACATCCGCGTCTGCCAGGCGCGGTCAGCATCCGCGGGCACCAACCGCGTCGCGCCCGGGTAGTAGTTATCGAGGTATTCGACGATGATGGTCGACTCGGCGACCGTGCGATCGCGCCCGTCGTCGCGCAGCACGGGCATTTTGGCCATCGGCCAGATCGCCCGGAAGGTCGCGCTCGACGCTTCGTCGGACAGATTGACGATGACCGGCTCGAAGGAGATCCGGTTTTCGTATAGGGCGATGAGCGCCTTGTGACAGAAGGACGCGAGGGGGTGGAAGTAGAGCTTGAGCGACATGGCCATGGCGCGGTTTCCAAGAATCACGGGTCGACTCCACGAAGGCTAGGCGCACACGCCCTCGATCACCTTCACCGGCATCCGGGTCGGAACAATGCGCGTCAGCCGGAAGCCAGCTGCATCGTAGAGAGCGCGGAACCCGGCTTCCGATCTTTGGCGGCCGCCAGTGCAGACGAGCATGCTGACGTCGTTGGCGGCGGCGCCGCGGCTCTCGTCGGACTGATCGATCCGCGACGGGTAGACGCCTTCGACGAGGAGCAACTTGGCCTCGGCGCCCATCGCACGCCGGCAGGTCCTGAGAATCTCGGTGGCGCGGTCGTCGTTCCAGTCGTGGACGACGTGCTTCAGAAGGTACGCATCGCCGCCGCGGGGCACCTCCTTGAAGAAGTCGCCGCCGACGATCTCGCAGCGACCGGCCAGGCCAAGCTCGCGGATCTGCTCCCTCGCGCGACTGGCGACATCGGGAAGGTCGAAGATGACGCCGGTGAGCGTCGGGTTGGCCACAAGGATGCCGGCGAGGAGCGCGCCATTGCCGCCGCCGACATCGACGATGCGGCGGAAGGGCGAAAAATCATAGGCGGCGGCTACGGCGACGGCGATGTGCTTGGTGAAATCGGCCATGGCGGCATCGAAGTTGGCCGCTTCGTCCGGGTGCTCCGCCATGTAGTCGAAGGAATCCATGCCGAACACGTGGCGAAAGGCCGTTTCGCCGGTCTCGACGCTATAGAGAAGATCGCCCCAGGCCTGCTGCGTGATCCCGCCGAACAGGAGGGCGGCGGCACGCATCGAGCCGGGCACGCCGGAGCGCAGGCAGGCGCCGATCGGCGTCAGCGCGAATCTCCCATCCTGCTCCTCGATGAACACGCCCGCGCTCGCGAGGAGTCGAAGGACGCGCCGGAGCGCGTCCGCGTGCGTTCCGGTCGCTCTGGCCAACTCGTCATAGCGGCGCGCGCCTTCGGCCAGGAGATCGGCGATGCCGAGCTTGGCGGCGACGTAAATCGCGCGCGCGAGGTAGTAGCCGGTGACCATCCGGAAGAGGACGAAGGGCGGCGGTAGTTCCTGCGCCGACATCGAAGTGCCTCCCGTTCGGGCGAAACGCGCTCCTCCCTATTCCGGCTTCGACGCATGTCAACTGCGCGGAAGGGGCTGGAGCATGCTGACGCGGTTGCCCTCGGTGTCAAAGAACGAGACGTACTGGCCGACGCCCGGTATCTCCAATGGCTCGCCCAGCACCCTGCCGCCGGCTTCGGCCACTCTCTTCATCGCGGACTCGATGTCATCGACCCCAATGACGACGGAGGGATATTGCGCCGGCCGGTCGGGCTTTTTCGGGAAGAAGCCGCCATTGATCGCGCCTGGCTCCTTGGGGCGGCTGCCGTCGGTTTCGGTCGTCGTGGCAAGGACATAGTTGCCCATCTCTTCGCCAAGCATCTGCGTCTGCCAGCCGAACGCGTTTTGGTAGAACTTCGCCATGCGCTTGCGGTCGTCGTAGGGCATTTCGAAGTGAACGACAGGGTTCATTTTGCTCATGATGCTCCTCCTTGCCGATGGTTTCGAGACGTTCGCGGAGCGATGACGCGCCGACCCGATTTGCCCCGGTGCCAACGAGGTTCGCAGATCCCAAACGCAAGCAGTCCCGCTCCTCCAGGTGGTCGAGCGACGTCTCAGACCAGCCCTTCGTGCTGCAGGGCCAGCCGTACGGCGGGGCGCGCTTCGACGCGGTCGAAGAAGGCCGGCAGCGGCTCGGGCAAGGTCAGCCCCTGCGCCCGCGCCCAGCGCAGCATGACGTAGAGATAGGGGTCGGCGACGCTGAAGGCGCTGCCGAACAAGTGATCGCCCTGCAGCCGATCCGCGAGAAAGTTAAGTCGTTTGCCGATAGTTGCTTCGGCCGCCGCCTTCTCCGCGTCGCTCGTGGGAAAGAAGGTGCGGACGAAAAGCTTGTGCAGCTCGGTCGCGATAAACGCCAGCATCTCGATCAGGCGAATCCGCCCGAGTTCACCACCCGGCGCGAGCTCCGGCGCGCGCTCGGCAACCCAGCAGAGGATCGCGACGTTCTCGGTCAGGAGCTGCCCGTCGTCGAGCACCAGCGCGGGGACGTAGCCCTTGGGGTTGACCTCGTTGAAATCGCGGCCGTCCTCGGTCCGCCTGGTTCGGAGATCGACCCGGATCCGGTCGAACGCGAGGCCGGCCTCATGCAGCGCGATGTGGTCGGCGAGGCTGCAGGCGCCGGGGGCGAGATAGAGCTTCATCGAACCATATCCTTTCGCTGTTGGTGGCTCCTAACATGTAGACGGCGGGCGCGCGGCACCTTCGCCGGGTGAGATCCTCACTACGGTCATCGGTTGGTCGATGCCGCGGAACTCGGCGGGTCGGGGCTCGGCCGGATAGGGCTCGAGCAGCGTCTGCACGCCCGGGTAGCTCCAGACTGCCTCGGTGACCCAGATCTCGGCGGCATCGGCCATCTCCTGCACGCGCGAGGCGATGTTCACGGTCTGGCCGAAGTAGTCGAGCTCGTCATTCAGGGTGACCGCGATCGCCGCCCCATGGTGGATACCGATCTTGAGCGACACGGGCCGCTCGGGCTGGCCCTCGTTGAAGCGTTCGATGGCGCCGCGCATGTCGAGCGCCGCGGCCACCGCTTGCGTCGCATCCGGATAGGCCGCCATGACCGCATCGCCGATGGTCTTCACGATCGCCCCGTCATGGCGCACAGTGGTCTCGCGCAGCAGGTCGAAATGCTGCTGGACCAGCTGGAAGGCATTCAGATCGCCGATCCGCTGATAGAGTGCGGTCGATCCCCTGATGTCCGTGAACAGGAGCGCAATGTCGCGGATCGCGAGGCCCTGGGCGCCGCCGACCACCTCGGAACGAAACAGGCTCCGGAACGTCTGGCTGGTGAGCAGGTGCTTACCCGTAAGGTACGGGTCGAAGTGCAGGAGCTGGTCCTCTTCATCTGCTGAAGCCTGCACAATGGCGAGGACACCACGAGTCGACGTGGGGTTCTCGACCTCGAGTGCGACCGGTCCCGGGGCCAGCGTGGCCTCGTCGGGTTGGTAACCGGTGCCGAGAAAGGTCAAGCGCACACGTTGCGGCTTGACGGCAGGGGCGCCGCCGACCTGCAGGACGAAGCCCGCTTCCGTGTCCGTGCTGATGCCGGAGAGCATACCCTCCGCGGCCTCGAGGGCGAAGGTGGTGGTTGCTTGGGGCTCCAGAAAACCAATCCCGCGCAGCGCCGCGCGGACCGAGTCGACGTAGGGCTGGCCGTCCGGCCGGTACCCCTCGCGCACGCCTTTGAACGCGAACATGTAGTCGAACGGCTCGAGCGTCTCCGGACGATGGTAGCGGATGGCGCAGATCTGGGGTGAGACGCTGAAGTAGATCGCGATGAAGTCATCCATCGCTGCCTCGTACTCGTTGTGACACTCCGGGCAGCGGAAGCGGCGCAGGACGGCCCGCAGGCGGGCAAAGCTCTCCACCGCGCAGGCGCATCGCGGGCAGACCAGGAGCCAATCCATCGCGAACAGGCCGAGCGCGGTGGCGTGCAGGAAAAGGTCGATGGCCTCGTTCTGGTCGAGGCTCTGCTGGCTCGCGAACGTAAACGGGTTGACGCGAAAGAGCGCAGCGTCGTCATCCGTCCGGAGCAGCGCCTCCAGGCGCGAGACGACGCGCGGGCTCCAGGGCCGTGCCGCCTCCAGCCGGGCCAGTCGCTCATCGAGTGCCCGCTCGTCGACCAGTGTCGCCATCGGTCCGTCCCCCATGCTCGGCGCGAGAGAAGGTATGTTACGGTCAAGGACCGGCTGATCCAAGCCGCCGCCGCGCCGTCCGAGCACATCGCTCTCCGCGAACACTATGGCTCGAGGTCCAGCGACGCGCGACCGGTCCCGGCATCGAACGGCACCGAAGCATGCGCGTGCGTGGCCACCCACGCCCCCTCGATCCGGCGCCAGCAGAGGGTCGCCCGCCGCCACATCTTGAGCGTCCTTCCGCCGATCGTGGTTGCGTCGATGCGGTTGAGGCTGTAGGCAAAGGCCGCGTCAGCGCCGGCCGTGATGCCAAGATGGCGCAGCTCGTAGCCGATCGGCCCGTCGAACGATCCGGACCACTCGGCCAGACGCCCCCGAAGCGCCTCCAGTCCGACGGCCCGCAGCGGATTGACGACGTCGAACAGCAGAACATCCTGCGCGTAGCTGGCCACGCTGCCCTCGATGTCCCTGGCCGGGATCGCCTTGGCCTGGTCCTCGATCAGCGCTCGGATCCGACTTTCTGCCGTCGCTTTGCCACTGGGTGCTGTCATCTCTCCCCCTCCTGTCGTCGCCGGGCCTGGGGCCAGGCAAGGTGTGTGCGTTCCCTGCGGTGCGGCCCCCGTATCTCCACCGCCAACGTGTAGACGAGGGAACGAGCGGATCACGCTGCGCTTGCCCGGTCCGCGTGTTCCGGCTCGAGGTCGAACATCGCCTTGCCGCTCTGCGGGTCGAACGGGACCGACCAGTGCTCGTGCACGATCATCCACCTGCCGCCGATCCTGCGATAGCCAACGGTCCCGCGCATCCACGATGTC
The DNA here is from genome assembly GCA_046727895.1 of Pseudomonadota bacterium. GTDB lineage: Bacteria > Pseudomonadota > Alphaproteobacteria > Geminicoccales > Geminicoccaceae > DATAOG01. The sequence goes on from JBKPDM010000556.1 coordinate 5,630, forward strand.
TTCTCTTGGCCGTCCTCTACGATGGCCCCGCAGCGGCCGAGGCAGTCCGACAGGGCCAGATTGCTCTCCACTGCCAAGTTCAGGTCGTGGATCTCGAAGATCATCGGGCCGGGACACATGGCGAGGCACGTCTGCCAGTGCTTGCGGTACGCATCCGAGCCTCTGAACTGGAGCTGGAGGAGGGCGTCGAACGCCCGGACGTCGGGCGCGTAGTGGGACATGATGCCGTCGATGTCGCCGGCACGGGCCGCCTTCGCCCAATCATCGATCAGCGCGCGGATCTGGGCTTCATCGTCGGCTCTGGTGATTTCCGGTGTCATCACTTCCTCCGTTCTGTTCATGCCCAGGCCGCTGGCGCGTTGGCCAGAGCGTCAGGTCGCGTCCGAAAAACGGAAGCTTGGCATATTGCGGGAGCGCACAAGCACTTCCCCACGAGCATGGGCCTAACCCTCGTAGGCCTGCCTCAGCTTCGCGATGTCGATCTTGGTCATCTGCATCATCGCTTCCATGACCCTTCGCGATTTCTCGGGGTCCGGGTCGCTGAGAAGCTCGATGAGGACGACGGGAACAATCTGCCACGAGAGACCGAACTTGTCCTTCAGCCAGCCGCAGCGCTGGGTCGCGCCGCCATCGGAGAGGCGCTCCCATAGCTCGTCCACCTCTTCCTGCGTCCGGCAGCGCACGACGAACGAGATCGCCTCATTGAATTTGAAATGCGGCCCGCCATTCAAGGCCGTGAACTCCTGGCCCTCGAGCTCGAACGAGGCGGTCATCACGCTCCCCTTCGGCCCAGGCCCGGCGTCGCCGTAGCGCGTGATGCCCTTGGCCTTCGAGTTCTTGAAGATCGAGACGTAGTGATTCATGGCCTCTTCGGCCTGATCGTCGAACCATAAGAAGGGAGTGATCTTTTGCATTGTCATTGTCCCCTTTTGCCATCGTCGCCGGACTGAATCAGGCGGCCGCCCGTGCCGCGGGAAACGGCTCGAGCCAGGCTGGCAACTCGCTGAGCCGTCCATGCCAGCGCTCGATCTCGGGGAACTCGGCAAGCGGGATCCGCGCGCGCCTGGCATAGGGAAGCGTGATTGCGACGGCGAAATCCGCGACCGTCAGGGCGTCGCCCACGAGGTAGGCGCGGCCGCTCAAGTGGTCGTTGAGAACGGCGGCGAATCGTCTGAAGAAGCCGGTCGCCTCTTCGACCACCGCCGGGTCAGGATCGCCGATCCCAAACGCCGGCTTGACGATGTGCTCGAAATAGAGCGCTCCCGCGTGGCGCGTGAAATGCCAGGAGTCCCAGCTCAGCCAGCGCATCACCTCGATCTGACGGTCGTCATCGGGCCAAAGATCGGAGCCCGCGGCGCGCGCGAGGTAACACATGATGGCATTCGCCTCCCAGAGACTTCGCCCGCCAGTTGCCAGCACGGGCACCTTGCCGTTGGGATTGAGGGCGAGGAATTCCGGCGTTCTGTTCTCTCCCTTACCGAGGTCGACGTGAACGAACTCGACGGGCGCATTCAGATACTTCGCGACCGCGCAGGCTTTTCGCGGATTCAGGAGCTCGGCATAGTAGAGTTTCATTGTCGTTCTCCTCAGGAGTGCTGTCCCGAGCCACAGCGGCCTACCTCGGCCACCCTAGAGGCTGGCCCCGTCGAACTGGCTGATCTTGATCGTCGAGAGGTCGAGGTCCTCGGCGCAGCGCAGATTGATCACGACCATCGCCTTGCCATCGGGCCCGGTGCCTTCGGCGAACGGCGCGCAGCCGCACGTCTTGCAGAACTGATGGCGGATGACGTGCCGGCCGAAGGTGTAGACGGCGATGTCGTCGCGCGAGGTTTCCAGGTGGAACTGCTCCGGCGCAAAGGCGGCCAGGACCGAACCCTTGCGGCGGCAGATCGAGCAGTTGCACTCGATGGCTTCGCGCGGCGGCTCCGCATCGAGGCGATACGCGATCCTGCCGCAATGGCAGCTGCCGCGAACGGGCATGATCTGCTCCTTCCTCAGAGAGTCAGAGAAGTTGGCCGGACGCTTGGCTCGCCCCTCCGCATCAGGCCGCGCTCGGCTGTCCCGGGTTCTGGTCTTCGTAGCGGTCATGGTGACGGACCCAGGCCATGGTCCAGGGCAGCTCGGCCTCGTCCCGGCCCTTGGGCGCCAGGTCCAGCCAGTTGTAGGCGCCGACCAGGATGTCGAGCCCGCGCGCGTAGCAGGAATAGGTGTGGAAGACGGCGCCGGCCGCGTCCTTGTAAAACACGCTGGCGCCGGGGAGCTCGTCGAACCCCTCGTCGGTCATGTCGTAGTTGTAATAGACCTTGCCCTTCGCGAGATCGTCCTTGGTAAACGACACGTGATAGTCGTAGTTGAAGTCGTTACCGTAGGACGACACCCATGCGAAGCGCCAGCCCATGCGCCGCTTGAAGGCTTGGATCTTGGCGAGCGGCGCGCGCGAGACCGCGAGCAGCATCACGTCGCGCTGCGGCAGGTGCAGGTTGGCCCCGTCGAAGTGATCGGCCAGGTACGAGCAGCTCTGGCA
>JBKPDM010000557.1:0-9895 GCA_046727895.1 Pseudomonadota bacterium
CCGACTTCACCGCGCAGATGCTGTCGCCCTACCAGCTGAACCCGCTCGGCCTGAACCCGCTGCGCCGGATCCTTGAACCGTTGGTCGACTTCGAGCGTCTGCGGGTCGATCGCACGGTCCAGCTGTTCGTCGCCGCGACCCATCTGCGCACCGGGCGCGGCCGGATCTTCCGCAGCCGCGAGCTCACTGCCGAGACGGTCCTCGCCTCCGCCTGCCTGCCGCAGCTGCATAAGGCGGTCGAGGTCGAGGGCGAGCTGTACTGGGACGGCGGCTTTACCAGCAACCCGCCGCTCGCCGCCTTGGTCGAGCATTGCAGGGCGCGCGACCTGCTGCTCGTGCAGATCAACCCGCTCGAGGTCGCGACGCTGCCGCGGACGGCGCGAGATATCCGCAATCGCGTCGACGAGATCGTGTTCGGACGGCCGTTGCTCTCGGAGCTGGAGCAGCTGACCATGCTGGCGAGCCGTGGCCGCTCGCCGCTCGCCTGGTTGCGACCGACGGTGCGCCGCTTCGCCCGTCACCGCCTGCATGTGATCGACGGCAGCCTCGAGCTCGCGCGGCTCGACCCGGCGAGCAAGATCGATCCCGACTGGCCGCGCCTGGTCGAGCTCTGCGACCGCGGTCGCGCGGCGGCCGAGAGCTGGCTGCAGTCCAGCAGAGGACGCCCGGCCGATCCGCCTCGCTCGGGGGTTTCGGCAGGCGAGTCGATTCCGCAGCGGCGGCGCTCCGCCCCGCGCCGCCGCTCCGCAGGATGACCGTGCCGGGACCCAAGTCTCCCGTAGTAGAAGTCCCGTACTTCTCAGGTTGGATCGAATTGTGATCCGACTTCGCATCCTCCGACCAGGCCGATCGCCAGCTCCCGTCCGGGCTGATCGCCAGCTCCCGACCGGGCTGATCGCCAGCTCCCGACCGGGCTGATCGCCAACCATCGTCCGGGCTGATCACCAGCTCCCGTCCGGGCTGATCGCCAACCATCGTCCGGGCTGATCGCCCGCTTCTGTCCGGGCTGATCGCCCAGCTCCCCGACCGGGCTGATCGCCCAACTCCCAAGCGGTGTCGTGCGGAGATGCAGCCGTCAACCCACTGACCGAAGGCTAACCTTTTGCGGCGGCGACCTCTGCTTTCGGGTGGTCCTGCGACCACGGGACCCGGCGCTGGCGCTTGGTTCCGGGCGCACGGACTCCCAGGATCGCATGGACCAGACGAGCCGCGGCACGTTAGTCGCCGATGGTTAACGAAAGGTTAGCCGGACAGTATCGGACTGGCTTTGCGCATTCGGAACGGCGGGTACTGCCGCGCCAAACCCGGCTATGACCGGTGAAGCAGGCGAACGTCTCGCCATATCAGCGTCCGTTGCCGAATTCCCGCTCGGCTTCGCCGATCGCCAGATCGAGGATCGCCAATGCCTGGTCGATCTCGGCTTCGGTCACGGTCAGGGGCGGGCTGAGGGTGAGGATGTTGCCGAAGGTGGTCTTGAAGCTCAGGCCGCGCTCCAGGCAGCGATAGAGGATCGCGTCCGCCTCATCGATCGCCGGCGCTTTGGTCGTGCGGTTCCAGACCAGCTCGATGCCGAGCAGGAGGCCGATCCCACGCACGTCTCCGATCAGCGGGTGCGTGGCCTTGAGGTCGCGCAGGTGCGCCAGGGCATGGGCGCCGACCCGGGCGGCGTTCTCGACCAGGCCCTCGTCCTCGATCACTTCGATGGTGGTAAGCGCGGCACGCGCCAGAACGGGGTTTTTCTCGTGGGTGTAGTGGCCGAGCGCGTAGTCGCCCAGGATATCGAACTCCGGCCTGGTCAGCAGCGCGGCCACCGGCAGCACACCGCCGCCCAGCGCCTTGCCGAGCACGAGGATGTCCGGGACGACCCCGACGTGCTCGCAGGCGAACATTCGCCCGGTCTTGCCGAGACCGTTCGGGATCTCGTCGAAGATCAGGAGCGCGCCATACTCGTCGCAGGCCGCGCGCACCTCCTGCCAGAAGCCGGGCGGCGGCAGGTGCGGCACGGCGCGGATCGGCTCGGCCATCACTGCCGCGACGTCCCGCTCCTTCTCGAGCACGTAGCGGATGAAGCTGGCGCAGCGCATGCGGCAGAGCTCGAGCTGCGGCGCGCCGTCCCGCTCGGGGTAGCCGTAGGGGCAGCGATAGCAGGCGAATGGCGCGACGTGCTCGCTGCCGGCGAGCAGGGGGCCGAGCGGGCCCGAGCGGAACATCGCCTCGCCGCCGACCGTTGCGCCGCCGAAGCCGGCTCCATGGAAGCTGTCCCAGAACGAGATGGTCTTGTGGCGGCCGGTCACGGCGCGGGCCAGCTGGAGCGCCATGTCGATCGCCGCCGAGCCGCCCGGTGTGAGCAGGATCTTCGTGAGGTTGCCGGGCGCGATCTCGGCGAGCTTCGCGGCCAGCGCGACCGCGGGCTGGTTGGTGAAGCGGCGCGGTGTGAACGGCAGCTCGTGCAGCTGCGCGGTCAGCGCGGCAATCAGTCGCGGATGTCCATGACCGAGGTGATGGACGCTGTTGCCGTGAAAATCCATATAGCGGTGGCCGGCGAGGTCCTCGAGCCAGATGCCTTCGGCCCGTCGCACGGCTGAAAGACAGGGCGACGAGAGCGACTGGTGGAGAAAGCGGCGCGCGTCCTCGTCAAGCAGCGCCCGGACCGCGGGATCGAGTCGCGCACGGAAAGCGGCGCGATGCGGCGAACGGTTGGAATCACCTTCGGCGGGCGGCGGGTGCGCCGTTGACTTGGCCATGGTTGTGACCTGCTGCATGTAACGGGATGCCAAACTAGCACCGGCGGCCGACCTGGACGAGCCGGGCGTCGGGGCGGAGCCAGTGGCGAGCTCAAGTGCCAGAGCAACGGCACAGATGGTTGAACAACTCACAACACGACGCGACCGTAGAGAGGCCCGGCGACGTTGGCAGCGATCCGTCCAGAACTGAGTGAGCCGGCAATTTATTTCTCTTCGGCGGTGTGGAACGAATGCTCGGCTCGGGTGTTCGTGGAGTGGAGACAGCTGGTAACTCGATCGTCGATCTAGCGGCCGAGAAACGCCGTAAAGGCGTCGTGCGGCGAGCGGGTCGGTGGGGTTGGGGACCCTGCTGAGGCGTTCGTGGGAGGTGTCGCAGCGGGTGCGCGACACCGCCTGGAGGAGGGTGAGGCATTGTCGACAGTAGGGAGAACTTCGCGGGGGGCGCCACTGTCGGCTGCGCTTGCACCGCGAAGCGAGCCGCGCGACGAGGAAGCGCGGCAGGTCGAGGGCGTTGTCGGTCAAGTGCTCGCGGCCGACCCCGAGCCGGCAGTCCGCGCCGCGGCCGAGCATCGGGTCGGCCGCTTTCTCGACGAGCTGGCGGTCGCGGTCACCCCGCACCGCGACATGGTCATCCGCAACTGCATGGCCCGCGCCCTGGAGTTTTGGCGGGCGGAGCCTGAGGCCGACCTTGGCCGCCTGGCGGTCGACCAGGCTGAGGAGGCCCTGGCGGCGTGGTTCGTGTTCATCCTTGGAGCCGAGGGAGTCGGCCGGCATCCCGCGCTGCTCATCGGCCGGTTGGCGTATCACCTCTGCGGCGGTGCCACGCGCTGGCCGGATGTGTTGCTCGACTACGACCGCGTGCCGCCGGACTTCGTCGCGGCTATGCGGGCGGCGGTGGTCATGCCGACTCCCGAAGAGGAGCCCGGCGCGATGATCGAGCAGCCGCTGCAACCCTGGTCACTCGCGGATCTGGTGGCCGGGCTGCGCGGTTTGGTCCGCTGGAGCCGCGGCCTGACCGGCCGACCGGCCCCGGCATCTTGAGAATCGCCCTCAACCGCCATGCTGATCATTGATCCAGGGCCGCGGCGACGCGTCCTGCTGACGATGCTGGTCGTGGTCGGCACGCTCGCCGCCACGCTGGCGGTGGCGAGCGTGCTCGCGGCCGACGGCTTGTCTATCGCCGAATCCGCCATGCTGCCGGTCTTCGCTCTGACCTTCGCGTGGATTGCTTACGGATTCTGGACGACGCTCGCCGGTTTCCTCATTCGGGTCTTTGGTCGCCGCGTCGCTGACGGTCTGAATCATCCGACCAGCGAACCCGCTCCCGGGGCACGCACGGCCTTGCTGATGCCGATCTATCACGAAGACGCCGAGCAGGTTGGCGCCCGACTGGTCCCCATGCTCCACTCGCTCGCTCGGAGCGGCCAGCTCGCTCTCTTTGACCTGTTCATCCTAAGCGACAGCCGCGACCCCCAGCGGGTCCGCGCGGAGCAGGAGATCTGGGCGCGGCTGCGCACCGAGTTCGCCGGCGCCTGCGGCGTCTTCTACCGGAATCGGGCCGAAAATCATGGCCGCAAGGCCGGCAATATCGCCGAATTTTGTCGCCGTTGGGGTGGGCGCTACCCCTACATCGTGGTCCTCGATGCCGACAGCGTCATGGCAGGCAGCACGCTGCTCCAGCTCGTTCGACTGATGGAGGCCAACCCGGGCGCCGGCCTCATCCAGACGCTCCCCCAACCGATCGGCGCGCAGACACTGTTCGCCCGCATCCTGCAGTTCGGAGCCCGCCTGTACAGCCCGGTCTCAGCTACGGGACTGGCCTACTGGTTCCCCGGGCGGAGCAACTATTGGGGGCATAACGCGATCATCCGGACCAGCGCGTTCATGGCGAGCTCCGGGCTGCCGCGCCTTCCCGGCGCGCCGCCGCTCGGTGGCGAGATCCTGAGCCACGACTTCGTCGAAGCGGCGCTGCTCCAACGCGCCGGCTGGTCGGTCTGGTTCTTGCCCGAACTCGGGGGCAGCTACGAGGAGCTGCCGCCGACGCTTAGCGACTATCTGAGCCGTGATCGGCGCTGGTGTCAGGGCAACCTTCAGCATGTGCGACTGCTGGCCGCGAAGGGCCTGCGTGCCGTCAGCCGCCTGCATCTGGCCCTTGGCGCGATGTCGTACGTCGCATCGCTGCTTTGGCTCGTGCTGCTCGGTCTGGGCACGTTCGAGGCGGCGGGCATCAAGCCCGGGCCGCAGTTCGCATGGACCGACGAGGGTATGCTGGCGGTCTGGCCGACGCTCGACACCCGCCCGCTGATCGCTGTAGCGGGGGTCACGCTCGGCATGCTGATTCTGCCCAAACTTCTGGCCCTCATTCTGGCCCTGGCGGTGCCCGAACAGCGCCGCGCCTTCGGCGGAGGCCGTCGCCTGGGGCTCGCCGTCCTGGCTGAAATCGGGTTCTCGGCTCTTCTGGCGCCGGTCCTGATGATTCAGCACAGCAAGTGCGTGCTGGGCATTCTGATCGGCCGCGGCGTGACCTGGACCGCGCAGCAGAGGCATGGTCAGGTAGAAGGCTGGCGGGCGGCCGCCGCGAACTACGGCGACATGGCCGTTCTCGCCTGTCTCTGGGGTGCCATCGTCTTGATTATGGCTCCCAGCCTGCTGATCTGGCTCGGCCCCGTGCTCGCCGGTTTTGCCCTGGCCGTTCCGGTCGCCGTGTTCACCAGTCGATCCGATCTCGGCGGCGCCGCGCGCCTGCGCGGTTGGTTTCTGATCCCGGAGGAGAGCGCCCCGCTCGGCGAGTTGACCGCGCTTGCGCCTGGCATGCTGGATCGCGACCGGCTGCCAATGCCGGCTGGCGGGAGCGGCGACGGCACCTCGACCGGTGAGGTCGCCACGCCGCGGGCCGCCACGGGAAGCTAACCAATCATTAACCCTGTCTTGCTAGCTTCGTCGGTGGCGGCGAGGGCGGCAGCGCTCGATCACCCCCTGAAGTTGATTGAGGCGCGGCCGACGCGCCAGCGCTCGATCTGCCGCGCTGCGCGCGAGCCGCAGGGCGGGTCGTCGCGATAGCCACCGGCGGCCGAGCCGACCGTGCACTGTCGGACGCGCAGTCCGGCCCGGGTCGGCGGATCGGTGCTGGCTTCGCGGACTGAGCGAGCAGCTGCGCGGCGCCGGTCCGGTCAGGCAGGCACACGGGAGCGAGCGGTCGATGGGCAAGCTGATAGCAATCGGCAATCTGAAAGGTGGCACCGGCAAGAGCACGATCGCGGTCAACCTGGCCTGCGCCCTGGGGGTCACCGGTGAGAAGGCGATTCTGGTCGACGCGGATGGCCAAGCGACAGTCACCGACTGGCACGCCGGGCAGCGGTTGCCGGTTCGCGTCGAGGCACTACCCCTCGGCGGGGAGCGCGATGCTCAGAGGTGGGTGGCGCGCCTGATTACCCTGAAGGCTGAGGCCAACTACGTCGTCGTCGATCTGCCGCCCCAGGTCGGCTCCGGAATTGCCTCCGCGCTGCTGATCGCCGACCTGTTCGTGATCCCGGTCACGCCATCGGGGGTCGATCTGCGCGCCACCGGCCGGGCGCTCGATCTGCTGCGGCGCGCGCGGGCGGTACGCGGCGCGGCCAAGCCCGCCTGCATGCTGGTGCCGAGCCGGGTCGATCGGCGGACGACGATCGGCCGGCGGATCCATGCCACGCTGGAGCGCTTCGGGTTGAGGGTCGGCCCCGCAGTTCGCCAGCGCTCGGTGCACGTCGCCGCGTTCGAGGCCGGCGCCTGGATCGGCGCGCACGCTCCCGGCTCGTCCGCGCATAGCGAGATGCGGGTGCTCAAGGATCGGATCCTGGAGCTCCTCGACGAGGCGGCGCGGTGGCCCGAGAGCCAGGCGGCAGCGATCCGCCCGATGCCTGCTCCGGCGGCGCCGCCCGGCGGCTCGACGCTCTCGGGGGCGCGAGTCGCCGCCGAGCCGACTCTCGCAGGACCGGTCGGCGCATAGCTTCGAAGGTCGCCGCATCTGGCCGCGCATGGCGAGCGCGGCTGGCGGCTGCTCGGCCCAAATCATGGGTCCGGACCACCCCGGGCCGCGGCGCAGTGCCGAGAATTCCGCTCAGGCGAGCGACTGCCGCAGCACGCGGGCGACGTGGATCGCCTCGCGGCCGCTGCCGTCCCGGATCTGGTGCCGGCAGCTGGTGCCGTCGGCGACGATCACCGTGTCCTCGCCCGCTGCGCGCACCGCGGGTAGCAGGGAAAGCTCGGCCATCTGCAAAGAGATAGCGTGATGCCTGGCCTCGTAGCCGAATGCGCCTGCCATCCCGCAGCAGCTGGACTCGACGGTCTCGACCTCGAGATCCGGAACCAGATTGAGGCAGCCCTCGACCGCGGCCATCGCGCCGAACGCCTTCTGATGGCAGTGGCCATGGAGCAGCGCGCGGCGCCAGCCGGGCGATCTCAGCGAGAGCTGCAGGCGGCCGGCGACCTGCTCCTGCCATAGGAACTCCTCGAGCAGCATCGCCCGCCCGGCGAGCGCCTCGGTCTGCGGCCCCGGCAGCAGCGCGGCGTACTCGTCGCGCAGGGTGATCAGGCAGGAGGGCTCCAGGCCGATCACCGGTACCTCGGCCGCGACCCATGGCTGCAGCGCGGCCCGGGTCCGTTCGGCCTCGCGGCGCGCTTCCTCGAGCAGCCCGACCGCGAGGAAGGTCCGCCCGCAACAGAGCGGGCGCCTGCCGCGCGTATCCGGCAGCTGCACGTGATAGCCGGCCGCGCTCAGCACCGCCGCCGCGGCGCGGGCATTGTCCGGTTCGAACCACGTGGTGAAGGTGTCGACCAGGAGCACCACGTCGCGACCGTTGCCCGCGACCGGCGCAGCGCTGGCGCGAGGCCGAAAGGGGCTGTCCTGCCAGCGCGGCAGGGAGCGCTCCGCGCTGAAGCCGAGCAGCCGCTCCGAGAGCGCCGCAGCGCCCGGGAGCCGGTCGCGCAGGTGCAGCAACCCGCGCAGCCGGCTAGCATAGGGGGCGTAGCGGGGCAGATAGGCGATCAAACGATCCCTGAGGGCCAAGGTGCGCAACTTGCGCACCTGGTGCAGCACCTCGATCTTCATTCGCGCCATGTCGACGCCGGTCGGGCATTCCCGCCGGCAGGCCTTGCAGGCGACGCAGAGCTCGAGCGCCTCGAGCATCCGATCGGAGGTGACTGCCTCCGGCCCCAACTGTCCGCTCAGCGCGAGGCGCAGGGTGTTGGCGCGACCGCGGGTCACGTGAATCTCGTCCCGGGTCACCCGGTAGGAGGGACACATGACGCCTGGCTCGTCCTTGCGGCAGGCGCCGTTATTGTTGCACATCTCGGCGGCGCCGAGGAAGCCGCCCCAGGGCCTCCAGTCGAGACCGCTTTCGATCGGCTCGGCGTGATGGCCGGGCGGATGGCGCAGCAGGGTTCGCTCATCCATGCGCGGCGCGCGCACGATCTTGCCCGGATTGAGGACGCCCTTCGGGTCGAAGGTGTCCTTGATCTGCTCGAACGCGCGAACCAGCCGCTCGCCGAACATCGCCCGGTGGAACTCCGAGCGGACCAGGCCGTCGCCATGTTCGCCGGAATGGGCGCCCTTGTACGCGCGGACCATGGCCATGGCCTCTTCGGCGATCGCGCGCATCGCCCGCACGCCCTGGTCCTGCTTCAGATTGAGAATCGGGCGGACGTGCAGGCAGCCGACCGAGGCGTGGGCATACCAGGTGCCGGTCGTGCCGTGGCGCTCGAAGATCTCGCCGAGCCGCCGGGTGTAATCGGCCAGGTGCTCGAGCGGCACCGCGCAGTCCTCGATGAACGAGACCGGCTTGCCTTCGCCCTTCATCGACATGACGATGTTGAGGCCGGCCTTGCGGACCTCCCAGATCCGCGCCTGGGCGGCGGGCTCCACCGCCTCGACCACGGCATCGACGAAGCCGAGCCCGGCCATCAGCTCGCCCAGCCGCTTCAGGCTCGCGAGCTGCGCCGCGCGATCGTCGCCCGCGAACTCGACCAGCAGGAGGGCGTCCGGCCGGCCACGCACGAAGCGGTCGATCAGGGGCCGGTAGGCGGGGATTTTTCGCCCCAGCTCGATGATCGTCCGGTCGACCAGCTCGACCGCCGACGGCCCGAGCTCGACGATCGCCTTGGCCGAGGCCATGGCCTGCTGGAACTCCGGGAAGTGGCATACGCCGAGTACTTTGTGCGCCGGCAGCGGCTGCAGCTTGAGCTGCAGCCGGCGGAACAGGGCGAGCGTGCCCTCGGAGCCGACCAGGAGCTCGGCCATGTTGTGACCGGCCGTGCGCACCCGGTCGAGATTGTAGCCGCCGACCCGCCGCAGCACTTTGGGAAAGCGCGTGGCGATCGCGTCGGCCTCACGCTCGGCGAGCACGCGCATCTCCTGGATCAGGTGCAGATAGCGGCCGCGCTGCGCCACGCCTTCGAGATTGCCTGGCACTTCGGCGAAGCGGATCGCCTCGCCGTCGGCGAGCAGCGCGTCGATCGCGAGCAGATTGTCGACCATGATGCCGTAGCGGATCGAGCGGGCGCCGCAGGCGTTGTTGGCGGCCATGCCGCCCAGCGTCGCGCGCGAGCTGGTCGAGATGTCGACCGGGAAGAACAGCCCGTGCGGCTTGAGGAAACGGTTCAGCCGATCGAGCACGAGCCCCGGCTCGACCCAGGCGGTGCGCTGCTCGGCATCGAACTCGAGCACCCGATCGAGGTGCTTCGAGTAGTCGATCACCAGGCCGGCGCCGATCGTCTGGCCGGCCTGGGACGTGCCGCCGCCGCGCGCGATCACCGCAACGCCCGCCTCGCGGGCAATCGCGAGCGCGGCCTGGACGTCGGCATCGGATTTGGGCACGACCACGCCGATCGGCTCGATCTGATAGATCGAGGCATCGGTGCTGTAGCGGCCGCGGTCGAACCGGTCGAACAGCACCTCACCCTGGATCTCATGCGCGAGGCGCTCGGCCAGGGCGAGATCGCCGGCATCGCTGCCGAGATCGGTCCGGGTCAGGGACAGGGCCATCGCGGCGCGCCGCTGCCCCTGTCTCTTATACACATCTGACGCTGCCGACGACTCCGTATTAGTGTAGTTCTCGGTGGTGGGCGGGTCATTAAAAAGGGGGGGGGGGGGGGGGGGGGGGGGGGGGGGGGGGGGG
>JBKPDM010000558.1:0-13346 GCA_046727895.1 Pseudomonadota bacterium
CACAGTTGCGCCGCACGAGGCAGAAATCAAGCAGAAACTACTGGTGACGTGGCACTACATTTTCAACCTGGACCACCCCCGACCCCAGGAAATCTGCCGCTTTCACGCCCTCTCGCCAGCCCCAACTGTCGAAGATGGGTATAAGTGGGTTACGGTTACTACTTCGTGCCTTGAGGCGGATCAGATCAAGTTCGCTTACGCAAGGAGGCATCCTGCCCGAAGGAGGTCGAGATGATCGAGGTGCGGCGTACTGGCGAGGGCGATCCTCTCGAATTTGAGGTGGTCGTCCGCGAAGGGAAGGGCGAGACCCGTCACCACGTCACGATGGGCCGAGAGACCTGCGAGCGACTTACCGGCGGCAAGCACACGCCGGAAGGCTGTCTTGAGGCGGCCTTCCGGTTCTTGCTCGACCGCGAGCCAAAGGAGTCGATCCTCAGCCGCTTCGACGTGACGATAATCTCGCGCTACTTCCCCGAATTCGAGCAAGAGGTGCCGCGCTACCTGTTGCAGTCCTGACGGCCGCGGAGGGGGCGCCACCGCGCGTGCCGCTGTTCTTCAGTGTTGTTGGTCAAGCGTTGTTTGCGTCACCGGACCTCAGGAACCGCCGCTCGCGCTGAGCCAGTGCGACACAAGAGCCGCCGTGTCGCCGCCGAAAGCGTCCCGCGGTCCCTCGGCGAAGAGCGCGCCGTTACGGATGACGTAGACATGATCGGCAACGGTGAGCGCCCGCCTGATGTCCTGGTCGACCAAAAGAATGGCCCTGCCCTCCTCGTGCGCCAACCGCTCGATGACGCGGTAGACCTCGGCGCTCGTGATGGGGTCGACGCCCGCGGTCGGCTCGTCGATAAGGTAGAGCTGGGGGTCGGTGAGGTGCGCGCGTGCGATTTCCAGCTGGCGCTGCTGACCGCCCGAGAGCTGCCCTGCCGGCTGACGCCGTTTCTCGCGCAGCACCGGGAACTGGCCGTACACCCGCTCCACCCGCGCCACCACATCCCGTGCCCGTGCCCGCGCGTGCCACAGCCCGAGGCGCAGGTTGATCTCGACCGACAGGTAGGGGAACAGGCTCGGGTGCTGGGGCAGATAGGTGATACCCCGCGCGATCATTCGGTGCGGCGCCAGCCCGGTGATGTCGTCGTCCCGGTAGACCACCTTGCCCTCGAGCGGCCGCAGGAAGCCGAAGATTGCCTTGAGCAGGGTCGACTTGCCGGTCCCGTTCGGGCCAATCACGCAGGCGATCCGCCCCGCCCAGGCCCGTACCGAGATGCCGCTCAGGATGTTGATGTCCCGCTGATAGCCGGCGACCAGAGACCGGGCGTCGAGTACGGGCCGGGGATCGGGCACCACTGCCATTCCTTTGCCCCCTATACGCCCGTGTAGGCGGCCACCACCGCCGGGTCGCCGAGAACCGTCCCGGGCGGCCCGTCCGCGATGAGCTCGCCGCGCGCCATCACCATGAGCCGCCTCTCCGCGATCCGGCGGACGGCGTCGAGGTTATGATCGACCACAATCAGGGTGTAGCCGCGCTGGTTCAGGCGGGCGATGCGCTCCAGGATCTGATCGAGGAGCCGAGGGTGAACGCCCGCGAAAGGCTCGTCGAGATAGAGGATGGTCGGGTTGAGCATGAGCGCGCGGCCGAGCTCAAGCAGCTTCTGCTGGCCCCCGGAGAGAGCGCGCGCCTGCACCCCCGCGAGGGCGGAGAGGCCGAAGAAGGCCAGCACCTCCTCGACGCGCCACCGCGCTTCCCGCCGATCAGATCGCGGCATCGTCAGCGCCGGCACGAGCAGGTTGTCCATGACGGTCATCCGGCGGAACAGGCGTGGCACCTGAAAGGTCCGGCCGATACCGTGGTGCGCGAAGACGTGGGGCGGGCGCCCGTGCATGTCGCGGCCGTCGAGCCGGATCGCGCCCTCGTCGGGAGCAAGGGCGCCGCTCAGCAGGTTGATGAGCGTGGTCTTGCCCGAACCGTTCGGCCCGATCAGGCCGATCAGCTCGCCCCGCTCGATGCAGAACGAGACGCGGTAGACGGCCACGATGCCGCCGAACCGCCGCACCAGCTGCGTCGCTTCGAGCGTGCGCTGCGGCGGCGTCGGCAGGACATCGGCAGCAGCTTCAGGCACCGGAGACCGCCTTGCTGTCGACTCGGCGGTGCTTCTTCGGCGCCGCGCGAGGCGCCCGATGAGCGGGGCCACGAGCCCGTTCTGGGCGAAACGCTGGGTGAGCATGATGGCGACACCCAGGAGCACGAAGCGCAACTGACCGAACTCGCGGAGTTCCTCGGACGCGACGTAGACGACGATCGCGCCGATCACCGCGGCGGCCAGACTCTCGATGCCACCGACCACGGCCATCGCGACCACCAGCCCCATCTCCGGAATGGTCACGAGGTTGGGGGTGAGGATGCCGACGTAATGGCCATAGAACGCGCCAGCGAGGCCGGCGACGGCGCTGGACAGCGTGAACACCAGGATCTTGAAGCGCGCCGTCGCCACGCCGCAGGCCTCGGCCGCCTCCTCGTCTTCCCGGATCGCCTGCAGGAACAGGCCGACCCGCGAGCGCACGAGCGCGTGCATGGCGGCGAGGCTCGCCCCGAGCAGGCCGAGGCCCGTGTAATAGTACGGGAGCTCGGCCCGGCCGCCGAACAGCGGCGCGACCTCGAGCCCGAGACTGCCCCGGGTGAACTCGTACTCGGCGATCAGGATGAGCTGGAAGATGACCGCGAAGGCGAGCGTGAACAACGCCAGATAGGGGCCGCTCATCCTGAGGCAGAGCCAGCCGATCAGCCCGCCCGTGATCGCCGGCAGCAGGATGCCCGCGACCATCCCGATCGGCACCGGGAGGCCGGTGTACTGGACGAGCAGGGCCGAGCTGTAGCCGCCGAGCGCCGCCAACGCCATGTGCGCGAACGAGAACTGGCCGGCATAACCGGCGAGCAGCGCCCAGCTCGAGGCGAGCATAGCGTAGTAGATCGAGATGATCGTGACGTGCAGCAGATAGTCGCTCACCCGCCAGGGGAAGACGAGCGCGGCGGCGGCCAGGATCGCCAGGCCGGCGAGCGTCCAAGGGCTGGGCGACGCCCTCATCCTTTGGAATCTCACTCCATGCGAACGTGGCGCCGGCCGAACAGCCCGGTCGGCCGGATCAGCAGCGTCAGGACCAGGAGCAGGGCACCGAAGGCGCTGCTGTACGCGAGCGCCTTGTCCGGGTTCGGATAGAGCGCGACGCCGAGCCCTTCGACGACACCGAGCAGGATGCCGCCGACAATGCTGCCCGGAATCGAGCCCATCCCGCCCAGCACGATGATGATGAACGCCTTGACCCCCGGCAGGTCGCCCATGGTCGGGCTGAGCGTGAAGATCGGGCCGATCAGGGCGCCAGCACCACCGGCCAGCGCCGAGCCGATGCCGAACGCGATCGAATAGAAGCGCTGGGGGTCGATCCCGATGATCGTGGCGGCCTCGCGGCTTTGGCTGACCGCGTCGAGCACGTGGCCCAGCATCGTCCGGGTCATGAACAGTCCGAGCAGCACGAGCAGGACTGCGGCGCCGGCCGCCGCGATCAGCCGATCGTAGGTGATCGCCAGCATGCCGATGTGCAGTGCGCCTCCGACGAAAGAGGGGGCCGACTTGTTGAACGGGCCGAACACAACGAGTGCCAGGTTCTCGACCAGCATGAAGAGCCCGAAGGTCACGATGATCGCGTACTCGTCCTTGCGCTCGACGCGGTTGGAGTAGAGCGGCGTCAGGAACAGCCGCTCGAAGGCGACGCCGAGGACGAAGAGCGTCGCCATGGCCGCCACCACCGCCAGAGCCGGCGGCAGGCCGAGGAGCCGGATGGCGTAGTAGGCGAAGTATCCGCCCAACATGTAGAGCACGCCGTGGCCGAAGTTGACGATCTTCAGCACGGAAAAAACGAGGGTCAGCCCGGCCGCCGAGAGGGCGTAAATAAGGCCGACGACCACGCCGTTGGCCGCCTGCAGCAGGATATAGTTCACCCGTTGCCTCCTCGCGGTGATCGGCGCGCCGCGCGCGCATCGGCCGGCATGCGGTGGCGGGGCGGGCGGCCGCGCGGCGGCCGCCCTCGCCGCCGCGTCTCTCGCGAAGGGCTCACCCGGCGGGCTTCAGGTAGAGAGGCTTGATGGTGGCCCAGTCGCGCGGATAGATGATCGGCGCCTTGTCCGGGCTCTGGTTCTGCTCGTTGTATTGGATCAGCATGATCGGCGCCTCCATGAACTGATGGTAGGCCCAAGCCGGCTCCTTCTTGGTCGAGAAGTGATAAGCGCCGCGCGTGCCGGTGTAATCGATCTTCTCGAGCGCCGCGATGATCGCCTTCGGATCGGTCGAGCCAGCCTGCCGAATCGCCTGGGCGATGACCTGGAGGTCGTCGTAGGACTCCATCGCCGTCCCCGTCGGCGGCCGGTTGAACTGTTTCGTGAAGTCGGCCACGAAGTCCTTGGCCTTCTGGTTCCATTGGGTCGCGGGCAGCGTCACGTCCTCGGCGATCAGGTACTTGGCGCAGTCGCCGGTGGTCTCCCAGACCTCCTTCTCGAGGGCCCCGCCGCCACCTGAATAGAGCGCCGTCTCCGCCGTCGGCGCGAAACCCTGGTTGCAGGCCTGCTTGATGATCGGGTAGAGCGCCTCGCCGGCCACGATCACCATCAGCATGTCGGGGCGCGGCTCCTGGCTCATGAGCCGCAGGATCTCGGGGGTGAAGTCCTGCTGGTTCAACTGAACAGTTATGACATTCGTTTTGATGTTCTTCTTGTCGAGAATGCCCTTGAGCACCTCGACCGCCCCCACCCCGTAGTCCGTCGCCTCCTGCATGATCGCGACGTTCTTGAAGCCGGCAGCGGTCACCCAGTTGCCGACGATCGTGTAGATCAGCGAGTTCGCGGGCGAGACACGGAAGACCTCGGGATACTGCTTCGCCGTGATCGAGTCCGCCCAGACGTCGGTGCCGATCCACGGAATGCCGTACTTGTGTGCGACCGCAATTTCGGCCAGGGCGACCGAGCTGTGAAATTCGCCGAAAACGGCGACCACGTGATTGTCGTTGATCAACCGCTCCATGGCGGCCGTGCCTTGGTCGGGCGTGCCCTTGGTGTCCTCGTAGGTGACCTCGATCGGTCGACCGAGAATGCCGCCCGCCTTGTTGACCTCATCGGTCGCCAGTTGGGCGGCCCACTTCATCTCTTGTCCAGCGGAATAGCCTCCGGGCGGCGAGAGTGGACCGACCCACCCGAGCTCGATCGGCTCGGCGGCTGCCGCCGCGCCGGCAAACGACAGCATGACCGTGAATGCCGCCATCGTCAGTCGATAGAATCTGGGCATGTCTCTGCTCCCCATTGGTGGACGTTCGCCCCCCACTCGGGGCGGCGCCTGCTGTCGGGCGCGACGCTCTCTGAACGTGACGGGCCCAGACGGCGTTGCTCCTCGCCGGCGATGGTGCCACTCGAGCGGGGCTGGGGCAATCCGAACGCACGCAGCCCACCCTGCCGCTCTCCCTAAGCGCCGCGAGGTCGACGCCGCAGCGGGGCATCGCCGAGGTCGGCGGTGCAGTCGGGCGCATACGCCCCGAATAGGCTCTGCGACTGCACCAACGACCATCTCACCCTCGACGTCGAGCGCATTGCGATCAGGCGAGCGCGCGGTGACCGGGGAACGTGAGTGCAATGGGCTGCCGCGGTCGGTGTAAGCCTAAACGATCGCAGCCCGCATCCTTCACGAGGCCCGCTTGGTCTCGCCGTATCCCAAGTGCGCCGCCAGCATCCCGAGCGCCGCGACCAGGATCCCCTGCGCCTGCTCCTGTCGCACCGGCCGCCCACCCCAGCCTTGTCGGATCGCCCACTCGCGCACGCTCCGCTGCAACCCGACGACATGCCAGACGCAGCTCCCCGCCGGGCTGCTGATCCCGCCGAGCGCCTGCATCGCCTCGTGCACCCGGCGTCGCGCATCCACCTGTCGCTCGCTTAGGTCAGGCTCACGCCCGGTACCCGGCACACGCAAGATCGGCAGCGCCCGGAGCGGGTCGAGGTTGGCGACAATGAAGGCCGCCTGGAAGTCCTTCGCCGCGTCGTGCATCTCCTGACTGATCGTGCTCGAGCGCAGCATCTTGTCGAGCGTGCCGACGGTCCGGTGATGATAGACGATCCGGCCGTCCGGATCTTTCTCCCGCACCTCCTCGAACTCGGAGCCGCGCGCCTTGTGGGGCTTCATGCGGGCGCTCATCGACTGCCTCCCGACCGCCGGCCATAGAGCCGGTTGGCCTCGTTGACGAGCGCCTGCCGGGTCCAGTCGTCGCGCACGTCCTCGGGTCGGAGCACGACCACGCCCTGCTTGCGCCAGGCCGCGCGGCGCATGGCGAGCAGGTCCTCGGGCGTTGAGGCGCTCCGAGCCGCGGCGGCAAGGGACGAGCGGTAGCCTGCGGGCCCTATCATCGGCTCACCTCCCGCAGGACCGCGGCGTAGCCTGCGACATCGACCTGGCTGTCGAGGTGTTTCGGATCGCGGGCCAGCCGGGCCAGCTTCAGGTCGATCAGGCAGAGCACGACCTGCGCCGGGCTCACCCTGGTGCCGAGCGTGAGCGACCAGCGTGCAGCGACCTGCTCGAACAGGTCCACAGGCTCGCCGTACTCACGCCGGCGCCGGTTGACCAGGCCGGCGGCGTGCTCGAGGAGCTCGGGCCCGTTCATCGCCGGCCTCCGGTATTGAGCGCCCAGTCGAGCAGCGCCAGCGCATCCGCCTCGTTGTCGTCGGAAGGGTCGAAGCCCAGCGCCTGGACCGCGGCGATCACGGCGTCTTTGTCGGCGTTGCCCTTGCCGGTGACGTGGCGCTTGATCGTGCCAACCGGCACGCCGCGGTACGGGATTTTGAACATCTCCGCCCAGGCGGTCAGATGGGCGAGAAATCCGCCATGAACCTGCGCAGCTGTAACACCGCGATGGAAGCGGACCTCCTCGAAGTACACAGCGCCGATGCCACCGGCGGTCTCGTCGACCTCCTGCAGCCAGGCGCGGAAGCGGAGGAATACCATGCCCCCGCCCTCGAACCGGCCTGGCTTGAACTCGACTGTGCCGCTGGCGATCGCGCCATCGCTGTTGCGCACCGCCCAGCCGGTCTTCTGGCCGAGATCCAACGCCAGGATCGCGTAATGCTGGAGCCGCAGCGGCGGGATGCCCGGCGCGTAGGGCTCGTTCTGCTCCCAGGCCGCGAAGCTTGGATTGCTGCCGGCCAGGGCCTCGATCTCGGCCCCGTTGTCCGTGGGAATGCTGACCCCCGGTCCCCACGGGGTTCGCATGGCCGCGGCGCCGGTGTTCAGCTGCCACGTCCGTGCCGTCCTGCGCGTCTGCGGGAGACGGACATAGCGCTGCGCAGCGCCGGCGCTCGCGTGCTCCCATATGGGAAGAATAAAGCGCGGCCGCGTGTGCCAGACCCAGCGCTGATTGGGATCGACGGCGCCGGGCTGGATCGGCCAGCGCGGCGGCTTGGGCCAAAGAGGTGAGATCGCCATGACGGACTACGCGTTGACGCCGTCCTTGCGGAGGCTCAGGTCGGCGCTGGTGATCGTGTCGGTGGACCCGGAGCGCCGCACGCCCACCCGGAACTTGTAGACGCCCGTCACCAGGAAGCTGATGCGGTTCGGGTCGGTGGTGTTCTCGATCAGGAACTCCATCATCGGGATCAGGTCCCAGACCTCCGAGGTGTCATCGAGCGTGGTGTACACCGCGATGATCGCGTGGTCGGTCGGGGAACCCGGAAAATCGACCGACACCTGCACGTGCGCGGTCTCGCGCGGGTTGAGCGTCGGGGCCTGATCGAAGAACTGCTCCGTCGTGATGCTCGTAAGCTGGGTGGCTGCCGTATCTGAACCCCAGGCCATGGTCAGGTCCTCTTGCCGAGAAAGGTGATCGAGAGATCGGCGAGCGTGGCGTCGGCCGGGTCCTGGTTGACGATCGCCAGCCGGTCCCCCGCCGCGAAGGTCTCGGCGCCGCCGCCCGCGGTGGCAAAGGCGCCCGCGGACGCGCCGGTCCCGAAGGTGATGGTGCCGATGGGGGAGCCATTCCTGTGGACGTCGAGCACGGTCCCGGCGGTCGCGCTCACCCCGGCATAGGCGCGCGCACCGGCGAAGTCGTCGGCGAAGCTGACCGCGCGGGTGAGCACCACCTGGGCCATCAGGGCGCCGTCGCCGTGGGTCCCCGGGATGAACATGCCGACGTCGTAGGGGCTGTCCTCGTTGACCCAGCTCGCGCCGTTGAACCGCAGCATCTGCCCGGACGCGGCGGCGGTGATCACGACATCGCCGATGTCGTTGATCGTGGCGACCAGACCCGCCAGCTGGATGACGTCGGTGCCGTCGCAATAGAGGATCAGGACGGCCCCGGCGTTGACCGGAATTCCGGCGCCCGCGACCGTCCTGAAGGTGACGTCCCCTGCCGTGCCGTTCCAGACGACGTAGATCTTCTTGTTGGTCGGGCAGTGCACCTCGTAGGCCCCGCCGGGATGCGTGCCGGTCAGCTTGAGGACCATGCAGCGCAGCGCCTGGGCATCGCTCAGGACCAGGGGCGACGTGCTGCCGGTGAGCGGAACATCGACCTTGTCGGTCAGTCCGGCATCGAGCTCGCCGGCCTGGTCGTTGATGGTGACCTCCTTGTTGTTCTGGGCGGTAGCGACCTGCGAGAGCGCGAGATTGTTGCTCATGGATTGGTCCAGACCCGCATCTTCAGGCCGCGGCTGTTGCTGTAGGAGCTGCCGGCGCCGAACGGGTCAGGCAGACCGCTCGCGTAGGACTGAGTGATCATGCGCCGGGCGTCGTTCTGGTTGCTGCCGTCGGAGCCCCGGCTGTTGACGCTGGCGTCGGCGTGGCAGGCGAGCCAGTACTTGACGCCCCCGAGCGTTGTGGGCGGCGAGCTGAACGTGAGCTCCTCCCAGTGCCCGGCGCTGGTGGCGGTGAAGCCTTTCTCCTCGGTGGTCGCGATCAGAGCGCCGGGCTCGCCCGCATTGTCAGCGTACAGGCCGATGCGCATGTTGCCGGTCGCCGAGCTGCCAAGGTAGGCGGACGCCGAGAGCACCTGACCGGCGATCCCGGTGTAGCGCTGGGCCATGACCGTGCTGGCAGGGAAGTTCGAGGTGCCGCTGCCGGCCTGGCCCTCGGCGATGTCCTCACCGAGCGTCGCGAACTGTGGCGCATCGGGGAAGTCCAAGCGGGCGGCAAAGCCCCGGCCCACCTGGGCGCTAAGTTGGTAGACGACGAAGGCAGACGCCGGGTAGCCCTCGGGGAAGTCCACGGCCTGCATCGCCGCGGTGTAGGTGAAGCTCAGGCTGGTCAGGTCCGTGACCGTGCGCCTGACCTCGTCATCAGGCCCGAGGATCTCGAGCTCGTACTCTTCGGTGTCCTCGGCCAGCAGCACGGTGCCGAAGCCGTCCTTGAGGTCGCCGCCGACCCGCGTGCGCCGCACCCAGGACAGCGTGATGTCGGCGCCGAAACTGCCGCTTGCCGCCAGGTGCACCGGCGCATAGGGCTTCAGGTCGTTGCCCCCGAATTGGATCACTTGGGGCGTGCTGTTGCCGGCATCGCCGCCGCGCGCTAATGCCACCAGGTGCAGGGTCTTGCCGACCCGATCGAGCGGCAGCAGCCGGCGAAGGACGGCGGCGCTGTCATCGAGCATCACGAACATCTCGCCGGGCTCGTGCCCGGGGACAAAGACCTCGGTGCCGCGGCGCCCGCGCAGCAGCGTCGAGAGCACGTAGGTGCCCGCGTCCGTGGCGATGACGTCCTGGAAGTGGATGATCTCCGCGCTGCCATCGGCGCGGATCACGGCCGCCCGGTTGGCGTCTGCGAGCATCTCCTCTGCAGTCACCGATTCCGGGGCATCGCCGCCGACCAGCGCGATCTCGAGCGTGTTCACGAGGTCGGTCTGGAACGGGGTGGCGGTCGGGCCGAGCACGTTGACCGCCGCGCCCCAGGTCACGGCAGCAAGCGCCGTGTCCGCGGCGGCATAGATCGTGCCGTCCTCGCTCTGGAACAGCACGCACGCCGGCCAGGGCGCGCCGTAGGCGCCGGCACCCCAGTAGAGCCCGCTCAGGACCCGGCCGACGTCGTCCGCATCTTCGAGCAGCGGAATGTCCATGACGAACAGCCGGGCCTCGCTGCCATAGACGTTGGAGACCCGGCGGTAGCCGATCCCGCCCTGGGTGACCGGCACCGCCTCGTACGAGCTCTTCTCCTCGAGCACCGTCTTCCAGGCGAGCTCGAGGTTGGCGCCGAGCTCGGTCTCGAGGATACGGATGTTGAGGAGCGTGCCGTCGTCCAGCGCCACCTGCACGACGTCCGCGGGCTCCAGGTCGACATGGGTCCAGGGCAGGTGCCACTCGTAGCCGGTGCGCTCCAGCCAGGCGCTGTGCAGCTGCCGGAGCGCGATCCCCTTCGCCTCGGGCGCCGTGAGCGTGAGCGGCAGATCGAAGGTCGCTTCGTTCTGCGAGTACATGGCGCTGCTCGGCCCGGCGACCCGCTTGGCGTACTGCGTGCCGATGTCGGCGTCGCGCTCGAGGTCCTGGTAGACGACGGTGAAGCGGAGCGGCAGGTCGACCTCCTGCGCCCGTGTCTCGATGAACGCCTCGCGCTCGGCGTTGACCGGGACCAGGTCCTGCTCGGGGAGCACCCGGCTGGGCGAGCGGCCGCGCTTCTTGAACTTCAGCTGATGGTCGCTCTCGACCGCATCGAAGGTGTAGGCGGCGGCCAGCATCTCGAGCGCGCCGCGCACGCTGACCTGGCGGGCGAGCGCATACCCCCGGACCCCGTCGGTGAGTTCGGAGACGTCGAGATCGGCCTCGGCCAGGCCCGTGCGCAGGCAGAGCGCGGTGACGATGTCGGCAAGCGGCATCGAGCCCGGGATCGCCCGGTGCGCGATCACCTGGTGCACAGCACTGGTGCCGGTCATGTAGAAGGTCGTGGCGCTCTCGTCGAACAGCATCCGGCCGGCGATGCCAACCCCGGCCGCGAAGCTGCCGTGGCTCGAGAGCAGCGCACCATCGGCGGCATCGCGGATGTAGGCCGTGCCGCCTGCATAGGTGTAGATCTTGCCGCCTGTGAACCTGGCCTGATCGGGAAGGGCCTCGCCGCTGTTGATCGGCCGGCTCCAGACGATACCGTCGTCCTTGCCGTAGCTGATCAGGTGACGCGTGCTGTCGTCGAACACCGCGGTCAGCAGCAGCCGGTCGTTCTGCTGGTCGTAGGCGGGCGCGCTCACCGACATCGTGCTCTTGCCGAAGTCGGCCGCGGCGAGCGTGATGCTGGTCGTCTTCACGCCGGTCTGGCCGATCGATCCGAACGCCTGCAGCAGGCTGATCGCCAGCTCGATGGTCACCTCCACGTGCAAGATCGGCGTGGTCGCCGTCTGGCCGCCCGTGATCGAGTGGTTGCCGACGAACCACCCCTCGCAGGTGCCCACGCCGGTCGCCCCCGCTACACAGCCATGGCGCCGGGCCGAGATGTCCTGCCCGTCCCAGAGCTTGGCGAGGTCTCTCGCCCCGGGCACGGAGACCTGCAGATCGGCGACCCGGATGTGGCAGTCGCCGAACTGGTTCATGACCAGCAGGAAGTCGCGCCGCCAGCCGAGCGGCGCGTAGCCCCACATGAGGTCGATCTTCGGGTCGCTCTGCCCGCCCGCGGTCGCAAGCAGCGCATAACTGCTGCCGGAGAACTTTTGGATCGTCGTCAGGCCGGTGCTGTAGATGTTGCCTTTCGAATCCACCAGCACCGGGCTGATCTCGGCGCCGACGTGCAGGTCCTCCTGCATGTCCGAGGTGCGGATGCGGTGCATGCCGCCATTGCCCTCGAGGTAGATGTAGCCGCGGGCAAAATCGACGGTCATGCCGGAGCGCTGGAAGCTCGTGCCGCCGTCGTGCGGCAGGAAGGTGGCGTTGCGCACGGTGGCCGGCCGCGCGCCCGACCAGGCGATCTCGGCGGTAATCGGCGGGATCCGGTTGTTCCACTCCGCAAGCGGCAGGCGGTCGAAGACGATGTAGACCAGGCCGCGATGCGCCGGCACCGCATCGGCCTCGCCGGTCTCCTCCAGCACCTTGCGGACGATCAGACCGTCCGGCTCCTGGTCCTCGGTGCCGAGGTGGATCTTGTATTTGTACTTGGAGTTGCCGGTGAACAGGCTGGCCCCGGGCCCGCTCCAGCCCTCGGGCATCGCCGCGACGGGATCGCGGCGGTCGAAGATCAGCTTCGAGCCTGCCCACAGGCGCAGCACGTCGACCGCTGGGCCCTCGCCGAAAGCGACGGCGAAGTTGCCGTAGTAGAAGTATTCGGTGACGTCCTGGCCGCCCCAGCCGAAGATGCCCTCGCCCTCGGTGCGCTTGCGCTTCTCTTCCTCGATGTCGGTCGCCCAGATGATCGTGCCCGCGACCTTCTGGACCCCGAACCCGAGCGGGATCACCCCGCCATAGGTCGAGGAGGAAACATCGAGATCGCCAAGGCGCGGGCCCTCGATGTCGGGCCCGCTCGAGCCGAACAGGAAGGAGCCGAGCAGTGCGCCTGCGGCCGCCCCGATCGGACCGAAGGCATAGCCGCCGGCAGCGATCAGCCCGAACCGGCCGATCGAGGAGGTGAGCTCGGAGGGCATCAGCCCCGGCCCACCTGCACGGCGGTGACCGGGCTCCCGGGCACGTATGGCTCACCACGGAAGTTCCGGACGTTGCCCTTGTCGAACAGCAGGCTGCCCGGGATCCTGAACCGGTCCCGGCAGTCCTCGAGCACGCGCTTATGGCAGCCGGGATAGATCCGGAGCTGATCGTCGACCTCCACAGGCAGCCCGGCCGGTTCCCACAGCTCGAGCTTGCGGATCGCCTGCGTCCAGCTCTTGACCTCGATGGTCCGTCCTGTGTTGGCGCCGGTCTCGAAGGTCACAGCGCCCTCATCGAACCAGCCGTCGGCGAAGCCCGAGAGCTCCGCGCTCACGGTGAAGATCCGATGGTCGGTGACCGCCTCGACGAAGGCCACGCGCGTGAAGCTGTCGTATGCCTTCAGGGTCGCGGTGCCGTCGGTGGTCACGGAGCCGATGGTGGTGTCGTAGGCCGGCTGGCTCGATGTGGTCGTGCCCGCTTCGATCACCTCGTAGATGCGGTCTTCGTAGCGGGCCGAGCCCGTCCCCGCCGCGGTGGGGACAGGGTAGAACGCGCCTGCGCTCACCGCCTGGTCCCGCCCGAGCTCCGGCGGCTGGATCGGGAACCTGCAGCGCTCATCCCCGAGGTCGGCCCGGCAGTTGGGGCTGAACACCTCGAGCGTGCTCTGCGCAAGCGGCTGCGACAGGCCCCGAAGCTCGGCATGGAAGTAGCCCTGCGGCGTGAG
>JBKPDM010000559.1:0-6558 GCA_046727895.1 Pseudomonadota bacterium
GTGTGGACCGTAGCGCGGCGTGACGGGATCGCTCGCTCAGGAGTTCGTCTATTTCGGGCCAGGCAAGGTCGCGGTCTGGCCAGCCGAAGTCAGGATCATGCGCTTCGACAAGACGTGCTCATGGCGGTCTTTCCTGACGCCCGGGACCTGCATGGGCCGCTGATCGAGAAGATCCTTGAGATTGAGGCTGCCGAGCGCGTGAGCAATCCTCAAGCGGGCAGGTGGCAAGGCGGCCAGAAGGTCCGGCGCCTCGACAGCTTGGGCATGGCAGCGTTCGAGCTGATCAACCGCCGTGCGCAGACTCTCTGCCGCCGCGTGCTGCGGAGCGAGACCGCGTTCGTCGACGATTGCTGGGCAAGCGTGTTCCGGGATGGCGAATACGGGGCTGCCCCATTGCCACAACCGCGCCAGCGCCGCGGTCGTCTACGCGCTCGATCCGGGCGACGAGGACGCAGCGGCCAGGGACCCGATGAACGGCGTCCTGATGTTCGCCGACCCACGGATGAAGTGCTGCTACCGCGATAAGCCTCTGCATGTCAGCACCCCGGCTGTTCCGCCCATCGTCGCGGGGGCTATGATCATCTTTCCCGGTCAATACACCCATCTGGTGACGCCCTATTCGGGCAGGCGGCCGCGGATCTCGATTGCCTGGAACCTCAACAGGGCACGCCTCGAAGGCGAGCCGAAGCACGACGGTGCGGTCGAGTAGCACCGTCATCAGGATCGCGGGCGGCCTTGACGGCGATCGGCAAATCGTCAACACCGAGACAGCCGCCTGACCCCGATCGGAGTCGCCCGATGTCCTTTGCCCGCTATCCGAGCCTGAACGAGACCGTGGTGTTCGTCACCGGTGGAGCCTCCGGGATCGGCGCGGAGATCGTCCGCGCGTTTGCGGACCAAGGATCGAAGATCGGCTTCATCGATATGGACGCGGAGCGCGGGCGGGCGCTCGCCGGCGAGCTGGAACACGCGGGCGCCACGATCCGCTTCGAGGCCGCGGATCTCCGTGACCTCGACGCCTTGAAGCGCGCCTTCGCCGCCCTCGAGGCGGCGCTCGGACCGGCGCTGGTGCTGGTCAACAATGCCGCTCGCGATGACCGGCACGCCTGGCAGGAGGTGACGCCCGAGTACTACGACGAGCGCATCGCCACCAACCTCCGCCACATGTTCTTCGCAATTCAGGCCGTGGCGCCGGGCATGATCGCCGCCGGAAAGGGCTCGATCATCAACTTTGGCTCCAACTCCTGGTGGGAGGCGGCCGGCGGCATGCCGGTCTACACGACGGCCAAGGCGGCCGTGCACGGCATGACCCGCGGCTTCGCCCGCGATCTCGGCCGGCACCGCATCCGGGTCAACACGGTCATCCCTGGCTGGGTGATGACCGAGCGGCAGAAGCAACTCTGGGCGACGCCCGAGGCGCTCGAGCGCCACCGCTCCAAACAATGCCTGCCGGACCTGATCGAGCCGGTCTACCTCGCCCGCATGGTGCTGTTTCTCGCCTCCGACGACGCCGCCATGTGCACCGCCAACAACTACATGGTCGAGGCCGGCTCGATCTGACACATCGCCGCCTCGCGCGGCCAATGGGGCCGGCGTCCCGGGCGATCGGCAAGGCAAGCGAATGGCCCGCGCCACTAGCCCCGCAGACCACGCGCGACGTCGAGCGCGGCGTAGGTCAGGATGCCGTCGGCGCCGGCGCGCTTGCAACCGAGCAGCGCCTCCAGCATCGCCCGCTCGCCGTCGAGCCAGCCATGATCGGCCGCAGCCTTGATCATCGCGTACTCGCCCGAGACCTGGTAGACGAAGGTCGGCACCGCGAAGGCGTCCTTGACCCGGCGCAGCACGTCCAGATAGGGCATGCCTGGCTTGACCATGACCATGTCGGCACCTTCGGCCAGATCGAGCGCGACCTCGCGCAGCGCCTCGTCCGAATTGGCCGGGTCCATCTGATAGGTCTCCTTGCCGCGCTGGCCGAGCGCGGCCGAGGAGCCGACCGCGTCGCGGAACGGCCCATAGAAGCTGGACGCGTACTTGGCCGCGTAGGCCATGATCCGGGTCTGCTGCAGGCCGATCTCGTCGAGCGCTTTGCGGATCGCGCCGATCCGGCCGTCCATCATGTCCGAGGGGGCGATCACGTCGCACCCCGCCTCGGCCTGGACCAGGGCCTGCCTGACCAGGATTGCGAGCGTCGGGTCGTTGAGGACGTGGCCGTCGTCGTCGATCAGGCCGTCATGGCCATGGGTCGTGTAGGGATCGAGCGCCACGTCGCAAATGACGCCAAGCTCCGGCAAGGCCGCCTTGACTGCACGCACGGCGCGGCAGATCAGATTATCCGGGTCCGTCGCCTCGGCGCCGTCCGCGCTCTTGCACTCGGGCGGCGTAACCGGAAACAGGGCGATCGCGGGAATGCCCAGCTCTGCCGCCTCGCTCAGCGCAGGCAGCAGCAGATCGATCGAGCGGCGCTCCACGCCCGGCATCGACGGCACCGTCTCGCGCCGGTCCTCGCCCTCGAGCACGAACACCGGCCAGATCAGGTCGGCGATGTCGAGCCGGTTCTCGGCAACCAAGCGGCGCGACCAGCGATCGCGACGGTTGCGGCGGAGCCGCGTCTTGGGAAACGGCGCGGCGAATGGGGTATAGGTCGGGCGAGTCATGGCACAAACTCGGTCGATATGCTGGAAGACTTATAGCGTCTGCGTGCGCCGAGACCTAGAGCGGCGGATGCGTCGAGAGCGCGCGCCTCGGGCCTCGACGAGACCGGCCATGAGACACCCTATGTCAAGCAGCAAGAGCTTGGTTGAGCGCGACGGCGGCGGTCTGCTGCTCTGGGTTTTGTGCCGTCGGTCCAGGCGCGCCGAGGATGCGTATCCAGGCGCGGGCGAGGATGCGGATGGCGTGGGGATGGCCACAGCCACGGGCGCGGGCGCGTTGGTAGACGTCGGCGGCCTATGGGGAGGTGTGCCTGGAGTTGCCGGCGAGGCAGGTGATGGCTTGGCGGAGGCGGTGGTTGCAGGCCCAGCGGAAGACGCCGCCGCGGCGTTTGCCCGAGGCGTGGGTGACCGGGCAGACGCCGGCCTCGGCGGCGAGCTGGTCGCAGGTCGGGAAGCGCGCCCGAACATCGCCGATTTCGGCCAGGATCTGGGCGGCGCAGATGCGTCCGGCGCGAGGGAAGGACATCACGATCCTGCCGTCGGACAGCTCGGCGACGGCGTGCTCGATGCGGCCGGTGAGCTTCGCGATCTCGCTGACCAGACGTTCGAGGATGGCGGCCAGGGCGCGGACCATCTCGCCCTTGGCAGCGCGGCCGGCATGCCTTGACCACGTTGGGGTGGAGGGGCACCACCGGATGGCCGGCCTCGTTCAGCGCCTCGACGATCAGGCCCGACGGGCGCTCGATGGCGATCGGGATCTCGCCGGCCGGCGCCAGGCGATCGAGCTTGCTGCGCAGCTCGGCCAAGCCGGCAGCATCATGCGTGACCTCGATGCTGAGGGCCACGGCCCCCGCCTGGTCGACGACGCAGACGGCGTGGCCGGCGCTCCCCCAATCCAATCCGCCGACATAGGGCATGGGCAGTCCTCCCTGGATTGCGTTACGCAACCGGGCGTCGGGAGGTCCTGCGGGACGCTCATCAATCGGCGCTCCGGGTGGCTATCCCTGGCGCTTCACCCTGTGGCCCGTGGTGTCCTCCCGACACCCGCCATGCGGCCGGTCTCATGCTGGCCGTTCGCCGGCAAGCGACACTGGCCGTCATGGCGGGTGCTCGGTCCGGGCCGAGCTTTCCATCCCGCATGCGGGATGGAAAGCTCAACCAGCGCAAAGGCAACGACCCGCCTTGCGCGGCGGC
Organism: Pseudomonadota bacterium; assembly: GCA_046727895.1. GTDB lineage: Bacteria > Pseudomonadota > Alphaproteobacteria > Geminicoccales > Geminicoccaceae > DATAOG01. The sequence goes on from JBKPDM010000559.1 coordinate 3,846, forward strand.
AGCAACATCGCTCAAGGCGCCGCCGCACCAGTTCGAGGCCACGGTCGCGTCCTATCGCCACATCATCGGCGTGCAAAGTCTCGAGACTTCCGGTTGGAAGATCATGCCTTTGCATCGACCACCGCTACGAAATCGAGTCGCTACCGGAGGGCTTCAGGGTTTCTGGGTTGCCAGCCCGGCGGGGATCATCCATCTGATCGCCCAAACCTCGGAGGACGTTGGCCCTGATTGCCAGCCCGGAGCAATGAAGATGAGAGCGCGGCCATGGATTTCGAGCTGAACGAGGACCAGCGCGCGTTTCGGGACGTGGCGCGGAGCTTCGCCGAGAACGAGCTGGCGCCGCACGCCGCCGAGTGGGACGAGCGCTGCCACTTTCCAGTGGCGACCCTGCGGGCGGCCGCCAGGCTCGGCTTCGCCGGCATCAACGTCGATGAGGCGCACGGCGGCGCCGGACTCTCGCGTCTCGATGCCGCGCTCATCTTCGAGGAGCTGGCAGCCGGCTGCACCTCCACCGCGGCCTACATCTCGATTCACAACATGGTCGCCTGGATGATCGATGCCTTCGGGGCGCCCGAGCAGCGCGCGCACTGGCTTCCCGATCTGATGACCATGGAGTGCCTGGCCAGCTACTGCCTGACCGAGCCCGGCGCCGGCTCGGACGCGGCCGGCCTACGGACGCGCGCCGAACGGCGGGACGACGCGTATGTCCTGAACGGCAGCAAGGCGTTCATCTCCGGGGCGGGCGAGAGCGACCTCTATGCCTGCATGGTTCGTACGGGCGGCGAGGGGCCTCAGGGTATCTCCTGCCTGCTGGTCGAACGCGGCACGCCCGGTCTCGGCTTCGGCAAGCAGGAGAAGAAGCTGGGCTGGCACTCGCAGCCGACCGCGATGGTGATCTTCGAGGATTGCCGGGTGCCGGCCGGCAACCGGATCGGCGCCGAAGGCGAAGGCTTCAAGATCGCCATGGGGGGACTCGACGGCGGTCGGATCAACATCGCGGCGTGTGCACTCGGCGCCGCGCGCGCCTGTTTCGAGAAGGCGAGGCGCACCTGCTGGAGCGCCGGCAGTTCGGCCAGCGCCTCGCCGACTTCCAGGCGCTGCAGTTCCGCCTCGCCGATATGGCGACCGAGCTGGAGGCGGCCAAGCTGATGGTCTGGCGCGCCGCCGCCAGGCTCGATGCTGCGGCGACCGACGCCACCATGGCCTGCGCCATGGCCAAGCGCTTCGCTACCGATCTGGCGTTCAAAATCTGCAATGACGCCTTGCAGTTGCACGGCGGCTACGGCTACATCAAGGACTACCAGATAGAGCGCTACCTCCGCGACGTCCGGGTCCACCAGATTCTCGAAGGCACGAACGAGATCATGCGCCTGATCATCGCCCGCCGGTTGCTGGCTGGCTGACAGCATGAGTGCCAACGACGAAATCCGGTTCGAGCGGCGCGGCGGCCTCATGGTCGTCACCCTGAGCCGGCCGCGTGCGTTGAACGCCCTGTCGTTGGCGATGTGCCAGGCGCTCGATGCCGGTCTGGCCGAATGGCAGGCCGATCCCGCCGTGCGCGCCGTGCTGATCAAGGGAACGGGCGAGCGCGCGTTTTGCGCCGGTGGCGACATCCGCGCCCTGTACCGGACCTTGGTCAGCGAGGGCGTCGAGGAGGCTGTGCACTTCTACTCGATCGAATATCGGATGAACGCGCGCCTGCATCACTTCGCCAAGCCCCATGTCGCGCTGTGGGACGGCATCGTGATGGGCGGCGGGGTGGGCGCGTCGGTGCATGGTTCGCACCGCGTGGTCACCGAACGAACCGTGTTCGCCATGCCTGAGACCGGCATCGGCTTTTTTCCCGACGTCGGCGCGACCCACGTCCTGCCGCGCCTGCCGGGCGCGCTCGGGATGTATCTCGGCTTGACCGGCACGCATCTCAGAGCCGCAGACTGCCTGTACGCCGGCATCGGCACGCACCCCGTGCGATCGGACGATCTGGCGGCGCTCGAGGGCGCGCTGGCCGACGCCGACGCCGACCTGGCCGGCGATGCTTTCGCCGCGGTCGACGCGGCCCTCGATCGGTTTCGCTCGGATCCCGGAGTGCCCGAGCTGCCCGAACTGCGGCGGCGCATCGATCAGTGCTATGGCGAAGAGAGCCTGGCGGCGGCGTTGGAGGCGCTCGCCAGTGAACCCTCCGGCTGGGGACGCGACCAGATCGAGCAGCTCGAGGCGAAGTCGCCGACCAGCCTGGCGGTCACCTTCCGGCAGCTGCGCACGGGCGCGGTGCTCGACTTCGATGACGCGATGCGGTTGGAGTACCGGCTTGTCCACCGCTTTACGGCGGGGCATGATTTCCGGGAAGGCGTTCGCGCGCTGATCATCGACAAGGACAACCGCCCGCGCTGGCGTCCGGAACGCCTGACGGAGGTGACGCCGGCCGAGATCGACGCCTACTTTGCTCCTCTGCCCGAGGGCGATCTGGAGCTGAGCGAGCTGAACTGACAGGTCTCGAAGAGGCAGTAGCATGGCCGCCATCGGCTTCATCGGGCTTGGCAACATGGGCTTGCCCATGGCGCGCAACCTGTTGCAGGCGGGCCACAACCTGACGGCATTCGACGTCATGGGGGCCGCGGTCGACGCGGCCAAGACGGCGGGTGCACGGGCGGCGGCCTCGGCGGCCGCGGCGGCGACCGACGCCGAGGCGGTGATCACCAAGCTGCCGGAGGGC
>JBKPDM010000560.1:0-3697 GCA_046727895.1 Pseudomonadota bacterium
GTTGGGTACGTTGTCGCGGATGGCGCGGATCAGATCGGCGAACTCCTCGGGATAGGCGTAGCCTACCGTGTCAGGGATGTTGATGGTCGTGGCGCCGCAGCGAATGGCGCTCTCAATGCAGCGGAATAGGAAGTCGCGCTCGGTGCGCGAGGCATCCATGGCGCTCCACTCGACGTCGTCGGTATGGCGGCGGGCGCGCCTGACGCTCTCGACCACGCGGTCGTGCACCGCGTCGGTGTCGAGCTGGAGCTGGTACTGCCGGTGCAGGGGCGAGGTGCCGATGAAGGTATGAATACGCTTGCGCGCCGCGGGCTCGAGAGCCTCGGCGGCGCGGTCGATGTCGCCATGCGACGCACGGGCCAAGCCACAGACGACGCTTTCCTTGACGCGTTTGGCGATCTCGTGAACGGCCTGGAAGTCGCCCTCGGAGGCGATCGGGAATCCCGCCTCGATGACGTCCACGCCCATCTGCTCGAGCAGCTCGGCGACCTTCAGCTTCTCCGTGACGGTCATCGAGGCGCCCGGTGACTGCTCGCCGTCGCGCAGCGTGGTGTCGAAGATCATGATGCGGTCGTAAGGTGCTGAGTGATTAGATCGATTGGCCGACATGGGCCCGTTCCCTTCTAGCGGTGGTTGACCTTCGCTGCTGCACTCCCCTGAACCTGCCCGTGGCGTCGGCGGCTCAGGGGCAGCTAAGTCGAAGCCCCGCCAAAAGGAGAACCCGGTGGGCGCGGCCACCGCAGCCGCTCATCGCCAACCCGCCGCGGTAAGCCGACATCAGCGCTGCCCTAACCCTAGGTTCACGTTCGCCTCTGGAGATGTCAGGGCCGAAACCTCGTACAGCCCTAGCATGATGATACAAGACTATCGCTCCGATTTTGTAAAGCCCGTTGCCCTTCGGTTTTCGCCGCGCCTCGCCGCCATCTGCTGCGGCCCACATCACCCCGCTGGTCCGTTCGGGTGAACCGAAACTTGGCTTAGTCTTGCACCTTAGCTATTGAGCATAAACGACTTTAAGATATTCGTTCTCCTACCCCGGCAGCGGTGGTCTGCGGGTCGCCCTAGCGCTTTTCGACCACAGGGAAGCCGGGGCGGCGCTGGCGCTCGACGGCGCTCGGCCGGCGTTTGAGCGCGAAAGTGAATTCGATTTCTACGGGCGCGCCCCGCGGTAGCTCGGCAACGCCGATCGCCGCGCGCGCGTGTTGGCCGCTCTGACCAAAAACCTTGAGCAGTACTTCCGAGGCGGCGTCGATCACCTTGGGCTGCTGGTCGAAACTGGGGCTGGAGGCAACGTAGCCGGCCACCCGGAGTGCGCGCTCGACGTCGTCGAGTCCGCCGGTCAGGATCTGGTTCAGCCAGGCGAGTGCCTGGAGCGCGCACCGGCGCGCCGCCTCCTGCGCCTGCTCGATCGCGACCTCGCGATCGACCTTGCCGCTCGGCCCGATCTCGCCGTCCAGCCACGGCAACTGACCGCTGACATAAGCGATGCCGGCATGCACGACCACGGGCACGTACTGGAATGCGGGCGGCCTGACATCGGGCAACCTGAGGCCGAGCAGGGCGAGGCGCCGGCGCATGGTCGGCTGCTCAAGCGCCGGCGGCGCCGGTGGCTTGGCTGCCGCCGGTTGACCGGGCGGCTTGTGGCGTTTGCCGTCGCGCCCGCCCGCCGGATTGTTGCCTCGAGCCATGGCGGGTTCCCTAGTTTTTGGAAATGTCGACCAAACGCTTCGCGGTGATCCAGGGCATCATGTCGCGCAACTGCTTGCCGACTGCTTCGCTGCCGTGCGCCGCGTGCTTCGTCCGCATCGCCTTGAAGCCGACCTGCCCGGCCTTGTTCTCGAGCACCCACTCGCGCGCGAAGGCGCCGCTCTGGATGTCGGCGAGGATGCGCTTCATCTCGGCGCGGGCGCGCTCGTCGATCAGCCGCGGGCCGCGCGTGTAGTCGCCGAACTCGGCGGTGTTCGAGACCGAGTAGCGCATATTGGCGAGCCCGCCCTCATAGATCAGGTCGACGATCAGTTTCACCTCGTGGAGGCACTCGAAATAGGCCATCTCGGGCGCGTAGCCGGCCTCGATCAGGGTGTCGTAGCCGGCCTGGATCAGGGCGCAGAGGCCTCCGCAGAGCACCACCTGCTCGCCGAAGAGATCAGTCTCGGTCTCCTCGCGGAAGCTGGTCTCGATGATCCCGGCGCGCCCGCCGCCGATCGCGGCGCCATAGGACAGCGCGAGGTCGAGGGTGCCGCCCGAGGCGTCCTGCTGGATCGCGACCAAGCAGGGCACGCCGGCGCCGCGCTCGTACTCCGCGCGCACCAGGTGGCCTGGCCCCTTGGGCGCGATCATGAACACGTCGAGATCCGGGCGCGGCTCGATCAGGCGGAAGTGAATGTTGAAGCCGTGCGCGAAGGCGAGCGCCGCCCCCTCCTTCAGTTTGGGCTTTAGCTGCTGCTCGTAGAGGTCGGCCTGCAGCTCGTCCGGCACCAGGACCATGACCACGTCCGCCCAGGCGGCGGCCTGGTCCGCAGGCATAACGTTGAAGCCCGCGGCCTCGGCCTTGGCCGCCGAGGGCGAGCCCGGGCGCAGCGCGACCACGACCTCCGGTACGCCGCTGTCGCGCAGATTGTTCGAATGAGCGAATCCCTGGCTGCCGTAACCGACCACGGCCACGCGCATGCTCTTGATCAGGTTCAGATCGGCATCGGTGTCGTAGTAGACGCGCATCGCGCGGCCCCCCGTCTTGACATTCTTGCGAGGCTCGAGGCGCCCCGCGCTCGGGGCCCGCTCAGCTCCGCACCTGTCATTCCGACGCCGTCTTGTAGGCAACGTGCGGCGCGCAATCAAGCGCCTGGCGTTCAGCGGCCGCTGTTCTCGTAGACTGCCTCGAGCGAGAGGGTCGCGCTGAGCGCCTTCAGGACGACGGCGTCCGCGGGCGGTTCTATCGTGATGAACTCCCAACCACTCTCGGTGCGCGTATAGACCTCGACGCGTCGCTCGCTCTGCGCCACCAGTACAAAATGCTCGAGCGCGGCGATCGTCTGATACTGACGCCACTTGGCGATCCGATCGTGGCGCTCCGTGGTCGGCGAGAGCACCTCGACTACTATAGTGGGGTCGGACAGGCGATCGTCATCCGGGGCGATCGGTCGGCAGGTCACGACCACGTCCGGGTACATGACCGCCGTCGCGGTCACCACCTTGAGGTCGTCGACGTCAACCCGGCAAGGCCCGGAGCGCAGCGCGGCCCTGAGCGCCGCGAAAATATTGCCCTTGATCGCGCTGTGCGCGGCCGAGCCGCCGGTCATCATGCGGACGATGCCGTCGACGAACTCGTAACGCTCGGGCTCCTCGGCCTCGAAGCCGAGGAAATCCTCGACGGTCCAGGGCTGCGGTCGGGACTTGGCGATCGTTTCGCTCCATGTGGCGGATGCCGACCCCGTCATGATCGACGCCGAGGCGCGATGTGGCAAGAGCCTTTGCTCGGTCATGCCTCCCCGAACCTGCCTCCGGCGCCCGCTCATGAGACCCGGTCAACGGTCTTTCTTGCCGCTTGCAATTGATGCAACTAGCTATCCATAAGGGTCAGGTTTGGCTTGCTCTGGTGGTGGGTTGAGGTAGTCTGGCAGCGATGACGCGTGGGTTGGAGAACGTGATGCTGTCGAGCGACTTGCCGGACGATCTGCCGAGCTTTCTGGAGCGCTTT
>JBKPDM010000561.1:0-4134 GCA_046727895.1 Pseudomonadota bacterium
TCGTGGCGGGAAGGTCGGTCGACGATCGCCTGGGCGATCGAGCGCACCGGCCCGGAACTCGGGGCTGCCCGGGCAAGTCTGGAAAACAGCTCGGCGAAGAGGGCGTAGGTGTTGACGTCGCCGGTGCCGGTGAGCGGGAAGCGGTGGGAGTTGCGGGCGAACTCGCTGCCGGCTTCCGCCGTCCGCTTGGCGAAGACGAAGTCGTCGTGAAGCCGGCGCTCGGGGGTTCCTTCCTCGGCCTTAGCCAGCGCCTGGATCAGCCGGCCGCGGGCGGCGGAGTTGGACGCGGTCGCGATCTCGGGCGAGCTGGCGGCGAAGAACTCCTGCTCCTGGAGCTTGATCCGCTCCCACGGTGGGTTGCCGACGACGACGTCGAAGCCGCGGGCGAGGATGTCCGGGAACTCGAGCGGCCAGTGGAAGGTGCGGACCGCGTGGGCGATGCGGTCGGCTTCGGTGAAAAGTTCGGAAAAAATCTGGTGGCCGGCGGCGGCACGCCAGACATGATCGGTGAGCGGCATGGCAGCGGTCGCGAGGCCAACCGGAGACGACGGCGGCGGCTCCATCTTGGGCGCGAAGAAGGCGGCGACGTAAAGATCGCATGCGGCCTTGAGATGCAGCCAGTGGCCGGCCTGCAGGCGCGCAAGCGCACGCTCCTTGGCGGCGATCTGCTCGAGGGTGTCCTCAGGCATCTCGTTGATGGCGCGCGCGGCATCAAGCAGGCCCGCGGGCGGGCGGATCTCGGCGAGCATGCCGTCCTTGGCCTTGCCGTCGCGCTGGCCGCGGTTGAGCTTCGCCCAGGCTCTGGCGGCGTCCGGATCGTCGCCGGTCACAGCCTTATATGCCTCGTCCGGAATGCCGTCCCTCAGCATGTCGTAGTCGAACACGCCGATCAGGCTGTCGCCGCAGCGGATGCGGGCGTCGAGGAAGGTGAGTGGCTTGCCCGGCTCCAGCGCCTCGATCCAGAGCGCGACCTTGCACAGCTCGACCGCGAGCGGGTTGCGATCGACGCCGTAGATGCAGCGGGAGACGACCTCGCGGAGCGCGTGCTGGAACTCGATCTGGGAGGGCGCGCCGGGACTGCGGAGCTTGGCGATGCGGGCGGCCGCACGGCGGGCGCTCCCGAGTAGGAAGTGGCCGGAGCCGCAGGCGGGATCGAGGACCGAAAGCTTCAGGATCTCGGCGATCGGGTCTGTGGGGTTGCGCGCCTCGGCGGCGTCCAGGACCGGGTCGAGGGTGGCGTCCAGCAGGAGCTTCACGAGCGCTTCGGGGGTGTAGTAGGAGCCGGTCTTCTTGCGCTCGTGGCCCTTGGCCTCGGCGCCCTCGGCGAAGGCGAAGGTGCGGGCGTCGGCGGAGGCGCGCGGGGTCAGCTCGAGCAGGCCCTCGTAGACCGAGCCCAGCTCCTCGGTCTGCATGTCGCGCCAGTTGACCCGGGTCAGCGGCTGGCCCTCGGGGCGAAGCCAGGCGAGGCGCCAGATCGCTGCCAGCAGGCGGCGGTTGGCGATCTTCGACGCGGTGAGACTAGGGGTCAGGTCGTGAGTGAACAGGCCTCCGAGGGCAGGCAGGCCGAGCCTCGGCTCGCCGCGCGAGAGCGCCTTGAAGGTCGCCTTCAGGCCCTCGAAGGCGTCCGCGTGCTGGTCCCAGGCGGTGCGGCGCATGCAGCGTTCGCGCAGGCGGGCGATGCCGTAGCCCTCGGCGTAGACCCGGCGCGCGGCGGCCGTGACGGTCTCCGGATGCAGTAGGTTGCGGTCCTCGGCGGCAAACAGGAAGATCAGGCGGTAGACGAGGCGGAGCAGCTGCTCGAAGTAGGCCTGCGGGGAGAGCTCGCCGCCGGTCAGCGCCTGGCGGAGCGGGACATTCGCCGGGTGCTCGATGAAGCCTTGACCAAGCTCCCCGAGCGCCGCCTCGACGCCCAGGCGGAGCTTCTCGCGGGCGGCCGTGCCCTCGGTCCGGCCGCGTTCCCGCCAGCGCTCGAGCGGGCAGTCGGTGACGGCCGCGCTCGGGGCGCCGAAGCGGCTCTGGTGGATCAGGAGCCAAAGCGCCGTGAAGTCTGGGAACAGGCCTTCGGTGAGGATCTTGGCGAGGTCGGCCTCGATCCAGGCCGGGCGGGTGAGGCTGATGTTGTCGCGCATCAGGCGGAGCGTCAGGCCGTCGCTCGCGATCCCCCACAGGGCGGTCTGGTGGGCGTTCACGTATTCCTGCAAGAGGAGGGTCGCCGAGCGGCGGCGGGCGCCGTCCGCGAACTGGACGAGGCTCTCGTCGATGCCCGTTCGGCGCGCGTCTTCGGCCGCGGCCGGGGCGATGACGATCGGAACCCGGCCTTGAAGCGCCGCATGGCGAATCGGGAAGACGCGCTCGCCGATGCGGACTGGGGTCTGCTCGGCGATGGTGTCGAAGCCGAAGCACTGGCGCAGGAGGTCGAGCACGAAGCGCTCGGAGGCAGCGCTGCTGGCGCCGCGGCCGGCCTCGAAGCGGGACCAGAGCGCCTCGCCGATGCGGAAGTAGCGGGCGATGTCGTCCCGGATCTTGAGGCCGGGCGGGATGCTGTAGCCCGCCTCAGTCTGCTCGTTGGCGTCGAACGCCGCGATCCGGACGACAATGTCGGGGCTGAGCAATGCGCCCGTGATCTCGAACCCGGCGAGATCGAGGCGGGCGTCGGTGCGGGAGCGGCGGCGGTACCTGGGCTTGCTGGCCATGGCCGCCTCAGAGCCGCGGCAAGAGGACGTAGAGGCCGATCACGTCGACCGGCGTGACCGCCTCGACCGTGACCACCGCCCGCGACCCGAGCGCCTGACGCACGCGGGTGTGGTCCTCGGCGAGCGTCGCGGCGCGCTCCGCCGCGTAGGCATCGAGCGCGGGCTGCAGCGCGGGGAGCGCCGCGACGGCAGCCTTGAGCCTCGCGTCCCGCACGCGGTCGATTACCGAGCCGCTGGTGGCGTCGAGGAGGGCGAAAGCCGCGTCCCCCGCGGCAACCCGCGTCACGCCGGCAAAGGCGATCGTGGCTGCCTCCTCCGCCATGCTGAACACCGGCCCGAGGCGGCCGCGCGCGTGGAGGCGATGGCGGATGCGCAGCAGGAGAAGCGAGGTTACGGCCGCGACCGCGTCGGTATCCCAGACGCCGCAGCGCGGCAGGGTCGCCGGATCGTCCAGGCGCGCGCCGCTATCGAGCGCGTTCTCGAGGAAGGTCTCGGCCAGCACGCCGGTCAGCGGATGGGCGCGATGGATCGAGAGGAAGCCCGCGCGCGGGCGCGCCTCGAAGGCGATCCGGAGCGGCTTGGGCGAGGCGCTCTCGTCGAGCAGCCCTTCGGCCTGGAGCCGCTCCTTCAGGACGTCGGGCACGAGGTGCAAGGGGGCACCGTAGCCGCCGCCCTTGAATGGAGTCAGCGCGGCGCCAAGCCGGATCAAGGCACGCGAGACGAACCGTTCAGTATCCTCGAAACCGCCCAGCGCCTTCCGGGTCGCGTCCCATTCCGGGACAACCGCCTCCGGCCTCAGGCTCTTCTGAGCGAAGATGGTGCGGGATGCCTTCTCATGCTCGGAGGCGTTCTGCCAGGCGATCTCGATGTCCCTGGCGGCCGGTATCTCGGCGACCTCGAGGTCGAGGGTGAACTGGCGCTGCTCGCGCGCGCGCAGCAGCACGGCCGACATCAGCGCTTTGGTCAGGCTGCCGCCCTGATCCGGCATCGGCACGCGCACGCCGGTCTGTCGCTCAATTGCGCGCGCCTTTCTGAGGATCACCTCGAGCACGGCGCCGTCGACCGGGTTGTTCTCGCCATAGAGAAGAAATGTGCGGACGGTGCGGCTCTTCTGCCCGAAGCGGTCGACCCGGCCCTCGCGCTGCTGGTGGCGGGTCGGGTTCCAGGACAGGTCGTAGTGGACGACGGCATCGAAGCAGGCCTGAAGGTTGACGCCTTCGGACAGGCAGTCGGTCGCGACCAGCAGGCGTTTCTCCTCCTCGCCCAGCGCCTCAACCCGGGTCTCGCGCTCCTCGGGCGGCAGCAGGCCGGTCACGACCTCGACGTTGTGCTGCTTGAAGGCGTGGGCGAGCGCTGCACCCACCGCCTCGGCGGTGGCGATGTAGCGGCAGAAGACGACCGGTGCGAAGCCCTTGTCGAGCAGGTCGCCCAGAACTGCCTT
>JBKPDM010000562.1:0-3218 GCA_046727895.1 Pseudomonadota bacterium
AGTCGGTCGAGATCGCTCACGGCATCCCCCTCGCTCATCGGCTGGACCGGGGTCGCTTCCCAGTCTCGGCCGGTCATCGGCTTGAGCGCAACGCGGCGACGCCGCCGGGACCGTGTCTACGTCCAGGGCGGCCCCGCCTGCCGCTCCGCGTACCTCCGCCACGCTCCCAGGCAACACCGCTCCATCCCCGTGCGGGATGGGCAGCCGGAATGGCGGCCGGTAGCCGGCGGTCTCTGGTGCCAATCGCCGGCAAGCGCGATTCAGCCAACCGAGCGAAAGGAAATTTCAGCTGTGGTCGGCAAGAGAGGAAGACCCATGGACGACCAGCAAGCCGCATCACAGCCGGCCGTGACGAAACCGGCCCAGGAAGGCCTCCGGCGGAACAGCCTCAATCTCCCTCGCCTGGCCTTCATCGGACTCGCCTACTTCTCGCTGGGTCCCGTCATCTACCTGAACATGGGCTTTATGGAGACCGATTCAGGCGGCCCCGTGATGCCTTTCCTGTTTATTGTCATCACGATTGCCGTGCTGCCCACGGCCATCAGCTTCGCGGTGCTCAACAACCGCCGCCCATCGGCCGGCAGCGGCTACACCTGGCTGTGGGAGTCGACGTACCCGGGGGTCGGGCTCTGGCTCGGCTGGGTCCCGGGCGGGCAGATCTGGTACCGGATCGCAGGGGCAGACCGGCTGGGCACTCCGGTGCTGTGCCTGCACGGCGGCCCCCGGCATGCCGCACGACTACCTGGAACCGCTGGAAGACCTGGCCGTCAACAGGCCGGTCGTCTTTTACGACCAGCTCGGCTGCGGCCGGTCGGACCGGCCAGCGGACGACTCGCTGTGGACCACCGACCGGTTCGTCGAAGAGCTGGCCGTGGTACAGGCCGCGCTCGGGCTCGAGGGTCACCGCACCTTCCCTGACCCTGCCCCGATCGGTGGCAAGCGCCTTCGGTGCTGCGGGCAGCGGCTCGCGGATCCACTGCAGCGTGCCTGCCCGTCATGACCGCTCCCCGATTGCGCGCCCGCGCCGCGTATCCGATCAGAGAAGGGGGTGGATCATGACGCGCTTCGAGCTGCGGCCGCTGGACGAGACCATCTGGCCGGACTTCGCGCTCTCTATCCACCTCCGGTGAGGTAGCCACCATCTCGCGAACCTCCGCCTCGGGCGCTCATGTGCCTCAAAGACGTGCGAAGCATGGTCAAGATGTGCAGCACCGTCCACGGCCTGGCATGGGGAGCTCCCGGCTACGGTCATACGTGATCAGCGACCGCTTGACCGTTCTTGATCTCGTCGCCGTCCACGGGCGGGAGCATAAGCGCCAATTTTGTCTCGTTTGCCTGTGGGATACCCCCCGTTATTGTTGCCGCGGTAGGAACGTCTCACGGAGAGTCGCGTTAGGGACGACATGCAACAGCCAGAACCGGACGTCGCCGCCAAGACCCAGCCGCCCAAGCTGACGGCCCCGCAGGAACGGCAAGAGGTCGCCGGCGCGCCGGGCACATCGGTCTTCGATGTACAGAACGTCTCGATCTACTACGGCTCCTTCCGGGCCGTCACGGATGTCTCGCTGACCATCTATGAGCACGAGATCACGGCGTTCATCGGATCGTCCGGGAGCGGCAAGACGACGGTGCTGCGGGCGTTCAACCGCATGAACGACCTCGTGCCGGGCGCCCGCATGGAAGGCGACATTTCCTACCGCGGAGCGTCCCTCTACGGTCCTGGTGTCTCCCCCATCGCTGTGCGGCGGCGCATCGGCATGGTCTTCCAGAAGCCGAACCCGTTCCCGAAGTCGATCTACGACAATGTCGCCTACGGGCCGCGCATCAACGGCGAGCACGACAAGCACAAGCTGGACGAGATCGTCGAGCGCTCGCTGCACCGGGCTGCGCTGTGGGACGAGGTGAAGAACCGTCTGAAGGCCTCGGGCCTGAGCCTGTCCGGCGGGCAGGCGCAGCGGCTGTGCATCGCCCGCACGATCGCCGTCGAGCCGGATGTGGTGCTGATGGACGAGCCCGCCTCAGCGCTGGACCCGATCGCGACGGCCGCCATCGAAGACCTGATGCGGGAGCTCAAGCCGCGGTACACCATCGTCATCGTCACGCACAACATGCAGCAGGCCACGCGCGTCAGCGACCGCACCGCCTTCTTCTCCGTGCTCACGGAGAGCGAGACCGATACCCGCACCGGCGTGCTCGTCGAGTACGGCCCGACCCAGAAGATCTTCCAGGACCCGACCGACCCCCGCACCGAGGCCTACGTCACCGGCCGGGTCGGGTGAGCCGGACGATAGTGACAGCGGGCGGGACGCCCTGACCAGGATGTCGGACCGGTCGCCTGATCGCTCCTCGGCTCGGTCACCAGGCCCCGCCGCCAGCCCCCGGCCCGGACCGGCTGCGGCTCCTCCAGCTCTTGTCCACATGAGACCCGCGCCCGATTGCCGGCAGCCCATGGCAGCAGAACTAGCTTGAGTGCCATGGCGATCCCGCGGCCTTGAGGCGGGGCCCCTTGGTGACCTTGGTCCGGTGCCTGACCGTGGCGAAGGTCAACTCGATGGGGCCGGGCCTTCCGTGAACGCGGTGGCGTGATCGGCGGCCCACTGGCGAAACGATCGCGGCGCCGATCCGAGGATGCCGGACACCGTAGAGGTGATGAACGCCGGCCTTCCCATCGTTGCCCCCCACGCGGCGAGCAGCATGTCCACGGCCGGGCGCGGCCAGCTTCCCTCCGTCTCGCTCCGGAACTCGTCCGGCGACAGCTCCTCAAATTTGATCCGGCGCCCCAAGACGTCACCGATGATGGCCACCTGCTCTGCCTGGCTCAGTGACTCAGGGCCCGTGAGGACGTAGTCGCCTCCAGCATGTCCGTCCTGATACAGGGTCCGCGCCGCGACGGCTGCCACGTCGCGGTCATCGACGGGTGCCGTCTCGGCAGCGCCGTAAGGCCATCGGACGACGCCGCCGGCGCGAATCGCGGTCGCCCACCAGAACAACGCGTTCGACGCGAACATCCCCGGCCGGATGATCGTCGTCTCGAGGCCGGTGGCCGCGATGAGCCGCTCAACATCGGCGTGGAGCACCGCCATCGGATTCGGCTGCTGGAAGAAAGGGTGCGGCGTTTGGTGCGGTGACGAGAGAAGGACGACACGCCGCGCGTGGGTTGCCAGACGCTCGACAACTGCCGGAACAGCAGCCGGCGGGGCGGCCCAGACGAGGAAGAC
>JBKPDM010000563.1:0-4645 GCA_046727895.1 Pseudomonadota bacterium
GGCAGGGTCTCGGCGTAGCTGATCGCATCCCGATAGTCGTTGATCTGCTGCCAGGGGTCGATCTCCAGGCGCGGCTCGCCGTCGCTCGCCCCGAAATTGGGGTTGTGGAACACGATCGCGGCGAGGCCCGCGGCCGCGAACGCCTCGGCGAAGCGGTCGAGATACATCTCCTTCACCGCAGAGTAGCCGTGCGCCATGACGATCGTGGGCCAAGGCCCGCTGCCGCCGTCGGGACGATAGTGCCACCCCCGCAGCATGACCCCATCTTCGGTCCTGAACTCGACGTCCGTCCGCATCCTCGTCTCCCTCGTTCACATTTGCCGATAGCTCCCGGAAGCGCGCAACGATAGCCCGAACCCGGCCGCGATGCACGCGACTGCAGGCCCCTGCCGAAGGTCGATCGGGACAACGTCGCCCGCGCGCTGCCACGCGCTTCTTCAAGCGCCTGACTGAGGTACCGACGAGTGACCTGCGTCCGATGATCGAACAAAAACCGCCGACCGCTGCCGAAACGCCGGTGCGAGCGTCGGATTGCGGTTCCGTGTGACGTCGCGGGCTGGTTCGGGCCGCCGGCACGCTTGCCTGGAGCCTCCAAATCATGCAGGGTCGTGGTGCTAGGGGTGGCAATCAGGAATCCACAGTTTACAGGAATCCCCAGTTTAGAGGAGAACCGCTCATGTCGGCCGAAGAGGAAGTCCGCGAGGCATCGAAAAAGTTCTACGCAGCGCTGAGCAGTATGCTCAATGGGGATGCCGGTCCGTTAGCCGGCATCTGGTCGCACAGCGCGACGGTCACGACCATGCATCCGATCGGCGGTCGGGAAGTCGGGTGGGATCAGGTCCGCAAATCGTGGGAGCAGGTTGCCCAGATCAGCTCAGGCGGGCAGGGCAAATTGGTTGATCAGGTCATTCGGATCGTGGGTGATGTGGCCTACGAACTCGGGGTCGAGCGCGGACAAGTGACGCTTGCAGGACAGCAGGTCACAATCGATCATCGGGTCACCAACATCTATCGCCGGGAAGCCGGAGCCTGGAAGGCTGTCCATCACCACACCGACGTTTCTCCGGCGATGCTGGATGTTCTCAAACGTCTGAAGGCCAAGACGTAAAGAGCGCGTTTTTGGTAACTGAGGCGAGGCGCGCCGGTCCCGGATGTTCCGAGACCGGCCGCGACGCACGCGACTACGGCCCCAGCCAGGGATTGATCAGGGCAACGTCGAAAGCGGCGAAGTGGTCCGTGTTGCGAGTCGCGATCGCCATTCTGTGGCGGAGTGCCACGGCCGCGATCTCCGCGTCACCGACACGAGCCGGGCGACCGCGTCGGCGGGCATCCGCCATGAGACGGCCGTAAACCAAGGCATCCGCCTCGGTGAACGGCAGGATACGATCCCGAAAGCCGCGCATCACGCGGTCGCGAAGCCAGGCCTCGAAGGCGCGCCGCCGGCGGCCCGGTGCCATCAGCTCGATGCCGAAGGCCAGTTCGGCAACAACCGTGCTCGTGAGATAAAGATGATCCGCGGCCTGCTCCTCGAACCATGCCATGACGTTGGGATCTGGCACGGCCCGTTTGGGCTCGCTCACCACGTTCGTATCCAGGATGATACCCGGCAAGGCTCAGAGGTCGGCAGGCTCGCCGCGATCGTCCGCGCGCCATAGGTCGGGATCAAGGTCGATGCCGAACGGCTCTCCCGCCCGCAGCAGCTCGAACAGCTCCCGGCCGGTAAGCTCAGGCCGGAGCGCCGCGCGCAGGATGTCGCGGTGCTCGGCCTCGACCGAGCGCCCATGCGCTGCCGCGCGTTTCTTCAAACGCTCGATGAGCTCGGATTCGAGCTTACGAACCAGCAGGGTCGCCAAGAGCACGCTCCGCCAGGTAAGATCAGATCATGAGATAACTTATGCTATCATCGGCGACAAGCCGGTTCGGCGCAACCTTGCGCGTGGTTGCGATCTTTGCCGCGTTGCTGCCCGCGCTGAAACGACCCAGCGTCTGGTTTGCCGGAGCCGGCATATGGAACTAGCCGGCCCCTGACCGCGGCGATCAGGTCCACGCGCCGAACCAGCGGGGGCTTTTCGCGGCGGGTCGGGCCGGCTATCTAAGGCATCGGACGAACCCAGGCACCGCCCGAGAGCCCCTGCCCCGGATCAGCCATGCAAAGCTCGAACCAGATCCGCAAGACCTTCCTCGACTACTTCGCCAGGCACGGCCACGAGGTCGTGGCGTCGAGCCCGCTCGTGCCGCACAACGACCCGACCTTGCTGTTCACCAACGCCGGCATGGTCCAGTTCAAGAACGTCTTCACCGGCATCGAGCAGCGGCCCTACCGGCGGGCCGTCACCGCGCAGAAGTGCGTGCGCGCGGGCGGCAAGCACAACGACCTCGACAACGTCGGCTACACCGCCCGCCACCACACCTTCTTCGAGATGCTCGGGAACTTCTCGTTCGGGGATTACTTCAAGGATCTGGCCATCGAGCTCGCCTGGAAGCTGGTTACCGAGGAGTATGGCCTGCCCGCGGACCGCCTCCTGACCACGGTCTACGCCGAGGACGAGCAGGCATTCGAGCTCTGGCGCAAGATCGCCGGCCTGCCCGAGAGCCGCGTGCTGCGCATCCCGACCTCGGACAATTTCTGGCAGATGGGCGACACCGGCCCCTGCGGCCCCTGCTCCGAGATCTTCTACGACCACGGGCCCGACGTGCCGGGCGGGCCGCCGGGCAGCCCCGATGAGGACGGCGACCGCTTCATCGAGATCTGGAACCTGGTCTTCATGCAGTTCGAGCAGCAGGGGCCGGGCCGGCGCGAGCCGCTGCCCAAGCCCTCGATCGACACCGGCATGGGCCTCGAGCGGGTCGCGGCCGTGCTCCAGGGCCTGCACGACAACTACGACATCGATCTCTTCCGCCGCATCATCCAGGCGAGCGAGGAGCTGACCGGCGCGCCCGCGGTCGGCCGCGCGCGCCCCTCGCACAAGGTGATCGCGGATCATCTGCGCGCCTGCTCCTTCCTGATCGCCGACGGCGTCATGCCCTCGAACGAGGGCCGCGGCTACGTGCTGCGCCGGATCATGCGCCGCGCCATGCGCCACGCCCACATGCTGGGCGCGCGCGAGCCCCTGATGTGGCGCCTCGTGCCGGTGCTGGTCGCCGAGATGGGCCAGGCCTATCCGGAGCTGGTCCGCGCCGAGCCGCTCATCACCGAGGTGCTGCGGCTCGAGGAGACGCGCTTTCGCGATACCCTCGAGCGCGGCCTGCGGCTGCTCGAGGAGGCGACCGCCAGCCTGCGGGCGGGGGCGGAGCTGCCCGGCGAAACCGCTTTCCGGCTCTACGACACCTACGGCTTCCCGCTCGATCTGACCCAGGACGCGCTCCGCGCCCGCGGCATGACGGTCGATCTCGCCGGCTTCAACGCCGCGATGGAGCGCCAGCGCGCCGAGGCGCGGGCCAGCTGGCAGGGCTCGGGCGACCTTGCCGAGGAGCGGATCTGGTTCGAGCTCCGCGAGGTCCTGGGTGCTACCGAGTTCCTCGGCTACGAGCACGACACGGCCGAAGGCCAGGTCAAGGCGCTGGTCGTCGGCGGCAGGCCCGTGGAGCGCGCCGAGCGGGACGCGGACGTCATGGTCGTCACCAACCAGACGCCCTTCTATGGCGAGGCGGGCGGCCAGATCGGCGATACCGGCACGATCCGGCGCGGCCCTGCCCTGGTCCGGGTCCGCGACACCCAGAAGAAGGTGGGCGACCTCCACGTCCACATCGGACGCCTCGAGGGCGCAGCACTCGAGGTCGGCGACACGGTCGAGCTCGCGATCGATGGCGAGCGCCGCTCGCGGCTGCGGCGCGCGCACTCCGCGACGCATCTGCTGCACGCAGCACTCCGGCGCCATCTCGGCAGCCACGTCACCCAGAAGGGCTCGCTGGTGGCACCCGATCGCCTGCGCTTCGACTTCAGCCACCCCAAGGCGGTGACGCCCGAGGAGCAGGCCGCGATCGAGGCCGAGGTGAACTTCTTCCTGCGCCAGAACGACGACGTCTCGATCCGCCTGATGGACCGCGAGGACGCCATCAAGGCGGGCGCCATGGCGCTCTTCGGCGAGAAGTATGGCGACGAGGTCCGGGTCGTGCGCATGGGCCGCGAGCCCGACGACCATGCCACCTCGGTCGAGCTCTGCGGCGGCACCCACGTCCGGCGCACCGGCGACATCGCGCTCTTCAAGATCACGAGCGAAGCGGCGGTCGCCGCCGGCATCCGGCGGATCGACGCGCTGACCGGCGAGGCCGCCTACCGGCACGTCAATGAGGAGGAGAGCCTGCTGCGCGACGCGGCGGGCGCCCTCAAGGTCACGCCCGACGAGCTGCCCGATCGCGTCGTCGCGCTGGTGAGCGAGCGCCGGAGGCTCGAGCAGGAGATCTCGAAGCTCCGCCAGCAGCTCGCCACAGGCGGCGGCGCGGCGCAGCCCAAAGCGAAGACGGTCGCCGGCATCCCCTTCGCCGCCCGCCAGGTCGAGGGCGTGCCGGCCAAGGACCTCCGCGCCATGGCCGATGCCTTGCAGCGCGAGATCGGCTCGGGGGTCAGCGCCGTGGTCAGCGTGATCGACGGCAAGGCGGCGCTGGTGGTCAGCGTCTCCGACGACCTGAAGGAGAGCGTCAACGC
>JBKPDM010000564.1:0-13889 GCA_046727895.1 Pseudomonadota bacterium
CCTCATCATGGCCGAGCGCCACAGTCCCTATCTGGACGTCTTTGGTCGGCCGATGGCGCTCCGCCGCGTCCTGCACCTGAACGGCGCGGAGGCCTGAGCGCGATGGACCCCCGGCTTCAGCGTCGCGTCCAGCGTTACGGCTGGGACAGGGCCGTCACCGCTTACGAGGAGGGCTGGCGCGCCCAGCTCGAGCCGGCGCATTCCCTGATGCTCGACATGGTGACCTTGCGGCCTGGCGATCGCGTGCTCGACGTCGCCTGCGGCACCGGTCTGGTCAGCTTCCGCATGGCCGAGGCCGTCGGCGCGCGGGGTGCGGTCGTCGGCACCGACATCTCGGGCGAGATGATCGAGGCGGCGCGCCGGCACGCTACCAAGCGCGGGCTCGACAACGCGAGCTTCGAGCGCAGTGATGCCGAAAAGCTGCCATTCGCCGACGCGACCTTCGATGCCGCCGTCTGCGGCCTCGGGCTCATGTACGTCCCGGACCACATAAAGGAGCTCGGCGAGATGCGCCGCCTGCTCAGGCCAGGCGGCCGCGCCGCCGCAGCCGTGTGGGGTGCGCGGCGCAACTGCGGCTGGGCCGAGATCTTCCCGATCACCGATGCCCGGGTCGCCTCGGAGGTCTGTCCCTTGTTCTTCCATCTCGGGACCACGAACATGCTCGCGCGAACCTTCGCGCAAGCGGGCTTCACCGACGTCCGCCTGGAACGTCTCCAGACGACGCTGCACTACGCCTCCAGCGACGATGCGCTGGGCGCCGTGTTTCGCGGCGGGCCCGTGGCGCTCGCTTACAGTCGCTTCGACGACGCGACGCGCCGGGCGGTCCACGCCGAGTACCTCGACTCCATCGCCGCCTACCGGTCCGGGGGCGGCTTCCGGGTGCCGGGCGAATTCGTGGTTGCCGCCGCCCGGGCTCCTCTGACCCACTGACTCGCAAGCAAAGGAGAACCTCGATGAACATGCCCATGACCATGACCGACAGCAGAGTTGACAATGGCGTCAACGTCGAAGCACTGATCGGCGCCCGTGAGGCTCTGACCGCAGCGCCCGAGGCTGCCCAGTTCCGGTGGCGGGCGACCTGCAAGTGGATGAACGGCACCCACAGCCACTCGACGGTCGAGGAGTTCTTCGGCCTCGGCGCGGACCAGAAGCACAGGACCGAGTTCAGCTTCGAGGCCGACCACCCGGAGATCTTCGCGTCCGAGGACCACGGCGCGACGCCGGTCGAGTATGTGCTGGTGGGTCTCGGCGGCTGCCTGACGGCCGGGATCGCCGCGGTCGCCCAGCACCGCAACATCCAGCTGCGCTCGGTCAAGGCGACGCTCGAGGGGACCATGGATCTCCAGGGCATCCTCGGCATCGACAGCGACGTCCGCAACGGCTTCGACGGCATCAAGGTGACCTACACCATCGACGCCGATGCGACGCCAGAGGAGATCAGGGCTCTGGTCGCCCAGTCGCAGAAGCGCTCGGCCGTCTACGACATCGTGACCAACCCGACCAACGTGAGCGTCGAGGTGAACTGACCGACGACGTCCTGCAGCAGGGAGCAGGTCTCATGCGCACGACTACCACCGTTGTCATCGGCGCCGGCCACGCCGGCTTGGCGATGAGCCGATGCCTCACCGAGCGCGGGGTCGACCATGTGGTGCTCGAGCGCGACGAGGTCGCCAACTCCTGGCGGACCGAGCGCTGGGACTCGCTCCGGCTGCTGACGCCCAACTGGCAGAGCCGGCTGCCCGGCTTCTCTTACCAGGGCGACGATCCCGACGGCTTCCGCACCATGCCGGAGGTCATCGAGTTCATCGAAGGCTATGCCCGCGCGATCTCGGCCCCGGTGCGGACCAGCACGAGGGTGAGCGCGGTGCGCCGCACCGATGCGGGCTATCTGGTGAGGACCGAACGGGGCGACTGGCATGGGCGGACCCTGGTGCTCGCGAGCGGGGCGTGCAACATCCCCTCCGTCCCGCGCGTTGCCGAGGCTCTGCCGCCGGCGGTCCGAACGCTCACGCCCATGACCTACCGCAACCCCGATCAGCTCGAGGCGGGCGGCGTGCTGGTCGTCGGCGCTTCGGCGAGCGGTATTCAGCTCGCTGACGAGATCCAGCGCTCGGGCCGCCCGGTCACGCTGGCCGTGGGCGAGCATATCCGGGCGCCCCGGATCTACCGGGGGAAGGACATCCAGTGGTGGATGGATGTCGCTGGCGTGCTCGACCAGCGCTATGACGAGGTCGACGACATCGCGCGGGCGCGCAAGGTCCCCTCGCTCCAGCTCGTCGGCTCGCCCACGCGGCGAAGCCTGGATCTCAACGCGCTGACCGGCATCGGCGTGAGGCTGGTTGGCCGGCTGGTCGGGATCAGCGATGGCACGCTTCAGTTCTCGGGCTCGCTCGCCAACCAGTGCGCGCTCTCCGACCTCAAGATGGGCCGGCTGCTCGACAGCATCGACCGGTGGGCCACCGACAACGACCTCGACGATCAGGTCGAGGCCCCGGATCGCTTTGCTCCCACCCGGATCGAGGGATCGCCGCCGCTCACCCTGGACCTCGCCCGGAGCGGCCTGAAGACGATCATCTGGGCGACCGGCTTTCGCCCCGACTATTCGTGGCTCGAAGTGCCCGTCCTCGACCGCAAGGGCCAGATCCGCCACGACGGCGGGGTCGTCGCGTCACCCGGCATGTACCTGATGGGTATGCAGTTCCTGCGCCGGCGTAAGTCCGCTCTCATTGACGGTGCCGGCGACGACGCCCGCGATCTCAGCGACCATCTCGTGTCCTACCTGCGCGGCCAAATCACTCAAGATGTCGCCTGAGCCCTTCAGGGGCGAAGGAGGAGGCCTCGCTTCGCCGTGGCCGGCATGGGCTGCCTCGGACCACACCCGTCGGCGCCCGAGTGTCGTCGGAGCGATCATGGAAAATTTACGCTGCACCTCCATACCGTGGTCGCTGTGGCGGGCGCGGCGTGCACGGACGTCTCCGGAGGCCGTGACCCGATTCAGCCGGCTGGACGGAAGGTTGGAGGAAATCAGGCATGGCGGTCGCGAGCCGGTCTCTGCGGGCGACGGTCGAACTCATGCGAGGCGGGCAGATCGACACCCTCGTCGCCAAGGTGCGCCAACGTCTCTACAGCGATGCCCACGCCTTCGGGCTGAAGCGTGACCTGCAGATCCCGTTCGAGGCGCCTGCGGCGCGCGTCCCGCTGACCGTGCGGCGCCTGCGCGACAGCGACGTTGTGGAGCTGCTCGAGCAGGGCGACCCGGACGAGGATGCGGCGGAAAGGGCCGCCCGGGCGCGGATGCTGCGGGCCGGGTTCCCCAATTGCCATGTCGCTTCCACCGAGGGCGACCGGCCATGCTACATGCAATGGCTCTTGGGGCACGAGGACAACGAGCGGATCCAGCGCTACTTTGGCGACGCTTTTCCAATTCTGGAGCCGGACACTGCTCTGCTCGAAGGGGCGTACACGCCGGCGGCACACCGGGGCAAAGGCATCATGCCGGCCGCGATGGCGCAGATCGCAGAGCGAGCGAGGGAGCTCGGAGCACGCTACGTCGTCACCTTCGTCGCCACTGACAACATTCCCTCGCTCAAAGGGTGCGAGCGCGCCGGTTTCCAGCCCTATACCGTGCGCACAGAGCGCTTCCGGCTCCTGCGCAGGCGGGTGACCTTCGAGCCACCCACCGACCGTCATCCCTATCCGCTGGCATCCAGGCCTTCTGCATGACTGGCCGCTACGCTCGTGCAAACCCGCGGAGCGCGGACGGCCCGATCCGCTCCTCCGGATCAGGAAGCCCGATGATGCCGCAATCGGCGCGGCTCTCGATTCCACCACGGACGCCGCAGGGCTTGCGCTCCGCTGACGCGCCGATAGAGCGCTTCGTACGATTGCACGACCTCCTCGATTGAGAAGTGCTGGAGAATTCGCCTCCGTCCCGCCAGCCCCAACTCGCGCCGCGCATCGTCTCCGAGATCAATCAGACGACCCAGGGCGTCGGCCAAAGCCTCACTCTGCCGTGGCGGCACGATGAAGCCGTGCGGTCCGACGACCCAGCCGCAGTCACCGACGTCGGTGGCGACACAGGGCACGCCGCTCGCCATCGCCTCGCCCAGCACGTTGGGAAAGCCCTCGCCCCAGGCGGACGACAGCGCGGCAATGTCGAACCCGGCGACCAGTTCCGGGACGTCGGCGCGCTCACCGAGCATTGATACCCGAGAATTCAGCCCGATCTCGTGGGCCAGCGCGACGAACTCGTCCCCGTCCAGACCGCCACCGACCATCACCAGATGGACAGGATAACCGCGCGCGTGCAGCATGCCCACCGCACGCAGCAGGTTGCCTGGGTCCTTCATGGGATGATTGCGGGCGACCATGCCGATGATCGTCCGCGTCGGGTCGACACCCAGGTCGTGGCAGAGCCGGCCGCGCGCCTCTAGGCGCGGCTTCAGGCGTGCGCCATCGAAGCCGTTCGGAATGACCGTGGCGCGGCTGGTGTCGAAGCCGAGCCGCGCGTGCTGCGCGGCGCTGACCCGCGAGTTGTAGATGATCGCCGCGGGCAAGTGCGACAGTCGGGCGGACAGTCGGATGATCAGCCGGGTCAGAGGCTTCTCGAGCGTCAGGTCGTGGACCGAATGGCGGACGTTCCAGAGCGCTGGCGGCCGCTGCGGCAGCGACCAGCTGCCGAGGGTAGCGGCGAGATTGCCATGGTACATCCACCCCTGGATGAGCTTCGGGGCGATCTCGCGCACCGTTCGGCAAAGCCGCCAGAGCTGCGCCGGGCGCGGGCGGCCCCGCAGCACGTCGAGAGTGGCAACAGGAACCCCTAGCGCCGCAATCTGCGGTGCCAGGCTGCCGTAAACCGGGTGGATCGGGTTGAGTAACGATAATACGACAGGATCGAACTGGTCGCCTTTTCCCATTTTGAGAAGTCGAAGCAACATGGTCTCCGCGCCACCTAATTGCAGGCCGTTGATCGTGTGCAGAATCCTGATCGCCATGCTGGTTAACTTCTTGGTCCGAGAGAGACGGGGAGAGCGCGGCAATGCTTATCACATCACGTGCCGCCCGCGGTCGATGACACTGGATTCGCGCATCGGAGTGCGCGCCCATCCGTAACCCCTGGTGCTCGGAAGGCGGGCAGCCGTGTTGACCTCGATCGAGTCGCCCAGGATCACTTGGTCGACAGGCGCACACCGCACCGGATGCGGTCCGCACGAGCACCCTCGAATCCCGGAAACGGACGTTGGGCTGGTTGCGGATGGGCGCCAATTAGGCTCCTTCTGGCGTGTCAATCGGGGACGACCAATGACAGATCAATTCTGGGATCAGGACAAGGCGCGACAGCAAGGGAAAATCGCCGCAACGCAAGACATGGTGGCGCAGCGACGGGCCATGTTGGACGCCCTCGATCTCGATCACGGGGAGCGGGTGCTCGAGGTCGGATCGGGCAATGGGATCTTCGCACGCGAGATGCTGGAAATCGTCGGGGCATCTGGCCATGTCTGCGGCGTCGATAGCTCTGGGCCCATGGTCAAACAGGCCGAAGGGACCTGTCCGAACGGTCGGTTCATCAAGGGTGACGCCGCTGATCTGCCGGTCGAGGACCTGAGCTTCGATGTGGTGACCGCGAGCCAGCTGCTT
Source organism: Pseudomonadota bacterium (assembly GCA_046727895.1). Classification (GTDB taxonomy): domain Bacteria; phylum Pseudomonadota; class Alphaproteobacteria; order Geminicoccales; family Geminicoccaceae; genus DATAOG01. Next base: position 5,638 of record JBKPDM010000564.1, read on the forward strand.
TGCTTCATTCCCGATGTCGACAAGGCGCTTTCAGAGATGTTCCGTGCCCTCAGGCGCGGTGGCCGGCTGGTCATCCTCGATTCAGACTGGGGTTCGCTGGTTTGGAATTGCCGCGATCAGGCTTTGATGGATCGCGCGATCAGGCTGCTCACCAGTCCGTACGCGGACGCCCATGTCCCACGGACGCTGTCACGACGCCTGATTGCCGCCGGATTTGACATCACTGATCGACAAGCACTGACCGTGCTGAACTGGGAGGCGCATCCCGATAGCTTCTCGCGGCTGACGGCGGTCGGCTTCATCAAGCCGATGATGGACTCGTCAGACGACTTCACCGCTGAGGACTGGCAGGCGTGGGACGCAGATCAGAGGGCGACCGCGGCGGCTGGCGAGTATATGTTCTCGCTCAACCGCTACATCTTCTCCGCATTGAAGCCCTAATCCGGAAGCGTCCGAGGTCGCACACACACACACACACACACACACACACACACACAAGCTTCAGAAGGCTGGCTTGGCCTCGCCTTACCAGAAGGGCCGGCCCTCAGCTCTGACGGATCGTTGGCGCACCGCCGGATTCGTGTTCACGTCCGATCGGTAAGCCGACTGCTGCTTGCTGCTGCGCGCGCTAACTAAGCGGGAGTCGTGAAGCTGCCGGGGCTGCCCGGGGTGGCGCGCCACTCTGGCCCACGATCCTTGCTCGCCTCGGCCAGCGCGCGCTTTACACCGGCCGCGTCAAAGTCCTTGGCGTAGACCGGGGTCCCGGGCTGCTGGCGCCAGGACTCGTCCAGCCCACCGGCGTCGACGCCATCGAAGCCGAGCTCATCGACCAGCCGCAGCACGACGGCCTTGGCGGCGTCATCGTCGCCGGCGACCGGCAGGGCGATCCGCCCGGGCGTGCCGGCAGGCCGACCCAGCTCCAGCAGGTGTCGGGCATAGATGTTGTTGAACGCCTTGACCACGGGCCGACCGAGCTGCTGCTCGACCCAGCGGCTCTCCGGCAGCCCCTCCTCGATCGCTTCGATCCGACCGTCGCGCTGGCGCGGGTAGTAGTTGCCGGTGTCGATGACGACCACCCGCTCGCCGGTGTTTGCGAACAATCCGGCCGGCAGGCTCGGGACGTTCTTCTCCGGGATGGTCACGACGACCAGATCCACCCCCCGAACCGCTTCGGGCACCGAGACCGCGCGGGCACCGGTCTCCGCGGCCAGGCCCGCGAGGGTCTCGGGTCCGCGCGAATTGGCCACGAGAACCTCGTGTCCCAGCGCGCTGAAGCGGCGGGTGAGCGTGCCACCGATCTGGCCCGCGCCGATGATGCCGATCTTCATGGTTGCCTCCTATGGATCGGGCTCAGTTCTCGATCACCACCAGGGTCCGCACCTCGATGCTCTCGCGGGGTGCTGCGTCCCGGGGCGTGTCCGGCAGCTCGAAAGCGCCGTGCGGGGTGAAGCGGGCGCGGCCGTCGTCGAGGTTGTCCCAGCCCTTGATCAGCAGCACCTCGTCCGCCCTCATCCGAGGCGCGTAGTACCAGCGCTGCGCCGGATCGTAGGCAAGGTGATAGATCTCGCCGACCCGGTTGGGGAATACCTGGTCGGTGGCGATCAGGTCCTCGGGCCGGATGCTGGAGGCGTCGGCGAGCGCCAGCGGCGAGCGCTGCACCGGGCCGCGGATCGGCCGCCAGACGTTGATCTGCACGATCCGTGCCCCCGTTGCGGCCAGCCGGGCCGCCTCGGCCTCGCCGAAAAGATCCTTCACCCGCTGCGGGCCGCTCTTTTCGGTGTAGTCGACGTGCACCCGGGTCGCCGGGCCGCGCAGCCCGTCCCGATTGCTGGCGCCCGCGCCGCCGTCGGAGCGGCGCGTGGCATCGAAGATGACGACCCGGCTGGCGCCGGTCAGGGAGTGCAGCAGGACTTCGATCTCCGGATAGTAGACATTCTCGATCGCGTCGTCGTCGTACAGGTCGCGAACCGCCGTCTCGTGGCGCAGTAGCTCGAACCCCTCATGGTCGAGCGACAGCGCGCCGGCGAGCGGGCGCATGTCCTGGATGACCACGGTGTGGCGCTCCGTCTCGAAGAATACCCGCGGCGCGCCGCCGGTGTACGCCGAGCTGTGGAATACCGGCTTGGTGTCCGATGGCGTGATGAAGGTGAGCGGCGCGCTCACGTCGGCAGAGGTCCGGCGCAGCGCGGTGGTGCGGCTCGTAGCAAGAACAGCCTGGGTCACGGACTTGCCTCCTCAGTTGGCATGGCCGGCAGGCGGCCATGGCTTGCATCGCCAGGAGACGTAGGCGCGGCGAGCGGGAGGCGCCAACGAGTTCGATTCAGCACGACTTGAACATCGTTCAAGTGGCAGCGGCCAGGGCGCGCAGCCAGCGTTCCAGGCGCCGCGCGACGGCGGTTGGCGGCAGGTCGGACGGGCGGCAGAGGTAATAGGCGGCACCCGTCGGATCGCCGGCCCCGAACGGCGCGACCAGCGTGCCCCGGGCCAGGCGGTCGTCGACCAGGGGCCGTCGCCCCAGGGCGAGGCCGTGCCCGCCCTCGGCGACCTGGAGCGCCTGCTCCATTCCCTCCAGCTCGATCGCGCCGGTGAGCGCCGGCGGCGCCAGGCCTCGAGCGCGGGCCCATTCCTCCCATTCGTTCGGAAAGCGGGCGTTGACGATCAGCCGGGCACGCTGCAGCGCGGCCAGCGGGTCGTCGTCGGGCCGGAGCGTCAGATACCCGGGCGCACAGACCGGCAACGCCGTCTCGTCCAGCAGGAAGGCAGCATCGATCCCGGGCCAGGAGCCCCGGCCGTGGCGGACCGCCAGATCGACCTGGTCGCGCCTCAGGTCGACCACCCGGGTGGTCGGCACCAGCTGCAGGTCGACGTCCGGGTGCTCGCGCTCGAAGGCGCTGAGCTGCGGGATCAGCCAGGTAGCGGCGAGCGAGGGCGGCAGGGTCAGGCGCACCATGTTGCGTCCGCTCGGACGAAGCATAGCTTCGGTGGCCGACTGGATCTGGCGGAGCGCCGGGTCGATTTCCTCGAGATAGCGTCGCCCGGCCGCGGTCAGTCGCACGCCCGGCCCGGAGCGGTCGAACAAGGCAGTGCGCAGGAAATCCTCGAGCCGGCGCACCTGATGGCTGATCGCTGATTCGGTCACGCCGAGACTCTGGGCCGCGGCGCGGAATCGTCCGTGCACGGCGGCGGCCTGAAAGGCGCGCAGCGCGGCGAAGGGCGGCAGCGGGGTCCTCGGCTCGGCCATGGGGCGAGCGTGACGGGGGCGTGAGCAGGATTCAAGTGGCAAGGCGGGCCGGGCCGCAGATGACCATGGCTCGCCGCGATGCCCGCGCCCTGCTTCCCACGCTTGCGTGGTCTTGACGCTGTGCGTCTGTTTGCCCTCATGATCGAGGTGGGAGCGAACAACATCCCACGAGGTGCTCGATGCGTTCGCGAACAGCCTCTTGTTCCTGCGGCCAGTTGCGTATCGAAGTCCAGGGTGAACCACTCGGAGTCGGCGTCTGTCACTGCCTCGCCTGTCAGCGTCGGACGGGCAGTGTCTTTGCAGCGCTGGCCAGCTTCGCCGCACCCTATAAGGTCTTCGGCACCGCAACTGAGTACGTTCGCGTTGGTGACCAAGGAGCCAGGTTCAAGTTCCGCTTCTGCCCTGTCTGCGGGACAACCGTGTTCCACACCGAAGAAGGTCACGAACAATCGTCTGTGGGTGTCGCCGTGGGCGCCTTCGCCGATCCAAACTTTCCGCCACCTCGAGGCTCGGTCTACGACTGTCGCAGACATTCTTGGGTTCAACTACCGCCGGGGACAAGGACGTACGACAAGGACCCGACCTGATTGCAAGCCCTGCCCGAAGGGCACAAAGCCCAGGGCGATCGCCTGGTCAAAGACCTCGATGCCATTCTCGGGATTCACCGGCACGATCGTGGGCATCGGCCAGCAGCGATCGGAGCGTCGGGATCAGTGCGCGCGAACCCGGATCGTCTCGCCCACCGTGTTCAGGATATGGCGCAGCTCGTCGTAGTCGGGATGACGCAGCCGCAGCCACGCATTGGCCATGTAGCCGGCCGCCACGGGCTGGGTGGGAGTGCCGGGCTGGGGGAAGTGGTGCGCGACGATGCAGTCGCCGAAGCGGCGCCAGATCTCCTCGCCACCCTCGTAGCCGGCGATTCGCCCGTCCTGGTCGGGACGGAGCGCGATCATGCCGCAGGCGTAGCGGCGCGAGGGTTGCCGCTCGACCTGCCCGTGGCAGACCGCGAGCGCCCATTCCCGAAACAGGTCGAACTCGTTCGCGGCGCAGTACACGTCCCATTGGCCGACGCCCGGCGGACGGCAGCCGATCTCCGAGAACCTGAGGCCCTTGGGGCCGAAGAACCACTCCATGTGCGTCGCCGCGGTGCGGATGCCGAGCGCCTCGATCACGCGTCGGCCCATCTCCTTCACCTCGGCGTAGGCCGGCGCGTCCATGCGATTGGTGGCCACGATCTGCGGCGAGATCCAGCGGGTGCGCATCGCCTCGAGAACATTCGGGTAATAGTGGCTGATGAAGTCGTGGGCGATGCGTCCATTGATCGCCAAAGTGTCGTAGAAGCCCTCGTGGCCTTCGATGAACTCCTCGATCGCCGCGGCCGCGCCCTGCGCGACGCCGCTTGCGTGGAGGACGGGATCGAGCTCCTGCTCGCTGTCCGCCCGGTACGTGCCCGCGGCGCCGGCCGCGGCGCGGGGCTTGATGATCAGGGGGAAACCCACCGCCGCCGCGAAGTCTCGAACCTCCTTGGCGCTCGAGACGGCGGCAGAGGCGGCGCAGGGCACGCCCGCCTCGCGCAGCACTGCCTTCATCGCCACCTTGTCGCGGCAGAGATAGGCCGTGCGCGTCGAGATGCCCGGAATCGTGCAGGCCTCCCGCACCCTGGCCGTGGGCAGGATGTGCGCCTCGACCGTGGCCTCGAGGCGATCGACCCATTCGCGCGCCTGCACGCGCCGCACCGCGTCGCAGAGCGCCTGCTCGTCGGTGACCGATCCGACCTGCTCGTAGCCGGCGAGCCCGCGTCTGATCTCGTCGTCCAGCCAGTCGTAGGGACGCTCGCCGATCCCGGTGACCCGCGCTCCGATGCCGTGCAGCGCGCGGACGAACTGCCGCTGATTGTCTGGAAATCCCGGCTCGACGAAGATGACGTTCATCGCACCTCTCCCCGCCGGTGGTCCGTGGCCCGATCAGGTCAACTGGCCTAGATAGTGAGGCAGCATCCGCCGCCAGGTCGGCCAGTCGTGATCCCATTCGGGGCCCCAGGCATCGACCCGATTGGGAATGCCCTTGGCGCCCAGGATGTCCGCCATGTGCCAGTTCTGATCCGGCGCCTCCCAGCGCCCGCCCCCGTACGCCAGGAGGACGAAGCGGCGGCGAAGGAGATCGAGCTGCGCGCCTTCGCCGAGGCTTGGAAGGTAGTGCCAGGGCGAGGCGAAGTAGATGTCTTCGTCGAAGTGACCGTGCAGCCAGGGCGAGAGGTCGTAGGTGCCGCTCATGCCGATGGCGACGCGGACCGCATCCGGGTGCCGGCAGAGCGTGGCGACAGCGTTGAAGGCGCCGATCGAGGCGCCGGCGCTGACGATCTCGATGTCGGACGAGCGGCAATCGGTGCGGATCGCCGGAATCACCTCGTGGTAGACAAGAGCGTCGTACTGGTTCTGCAGCCAGGTGCAGTGGCGCGGGTCGAGCCCCATCAGCCAGGCGCGCCCGGCGACGGAGTCGAGCGAGTAGACCTTGATACGGCCGGCCTCGAGGAGCGGCCCGAGCGCGTCGATCAGACCCATGCGCTCGATCTCCTCGGGATCACCGCCAGCGGTCGGGAAGACCAGCACGGGCGTGCCCCAGTGCCCCCAGCGCACGACGCGCACCCACCGCTGCACATGTTCGGAATACCAGCTCGAGCTGTCCTTCATCGGGCTGTGCCCGTGCCGCCCGCGGCCGGCTACTCAAGGTCCGGGCGATGGCCCTCGCTCGAGCGCCAGTCCTGGATGCGGCGCCAGAACATTTCGGTGAACGGCTCGATCTCGTTCGCGGGGTAGAGGTAGGCGACCTTCTGGCGCACCGCATCCCTGGCCACTGGAGAGCCGAAGAAGTCGTAGGCGACCTCGTCGAGGTGGCCGAGGTGGGTGCGGCAGAAGTCGCGAAAGCGCTCGGCATCGAAGCACCGGCGCGCGATCGCCGCGTAGCCGCGGAGCTTCTCGCGGTACGGCATGTCCTCGCGGGCGATGGCGTAGTAGGGCTCCCAGTCGAGAGTCTGGCGCATGGCCCGACCGGTCGCGGCGCAGAAGATCGACCAGCGCAGATTCGCCTTGATCAGCCAGGGAAAATGGTAGTGGAGCGACGTGACCTGGCTGTCGGGGCAGCCGTTGGCGAAGTCGATCGGGTACCAGACGCCCTCCTTGCTGAGCGCCTCGCAGGAGTTGAAGTCCCAGCCGAAGAAGCTGTTGATGGTCAGCGTCATGTCCTGGAGGAGCGAGGCGTCCTCCTTGCCAAGGAAATCGTGATCGACCCGGTAGCGATCGTGCAGCGGTTGCGTCGGATCGTAGTTCACGATCCGGACCTGCGGCCCGAGGCCGAGGCAGCGCACGAAGAGCTCGTAGGGAAAAATGCCCTTCTGCAGATGCATGATGTACTTGCCGCTGTGCTCGTAGGCGTCGCGCAGCTGCTGCTCGTCGTCGATCCGGCTGACGCCGACCCAGCCGCCGCCGGTGTAGGGCTTCATGAACAACGGATAGCCGAGCCGCCGGCCGATCTCACCGAGGTCGAAGTAGTGGGCGTAGGCGCGCAGCGTCGGCTCGAGGTCGGCGGACGGCTCGTAGGCCTTGGGCGGGATCAGCCAGGTGTCCGGCACTGGCAGGCCGAGGCGCATCATGGCGCAGTACGTGGTCTGCTTCTCCATCGACTGGAGCGACCACGGGTTGTTGTAGACGTACAGGTCGTTGAGCAGGATCGCCTTCTTGATCCATTCCCGACTGACGCTGTACCAGTGAGTCAGGCGGTCGATGACCACCGTGTACTTGACCGGCTGCGCCAGGCGGAAGGGGTCGATGGTGACGCGCTCCGATGCGAAGCGCACCACGTCGCCGTCGATCGGCAGCGCGAGGTCGAGCCGTTCGAGCAGCTTCTCGTAGCAGATCGGCCAGCAGATATCGGCGCCCAGCGACAGGCCAATGGTTCTGATTCCTTCGGCCACGGCATCCCCCATCCGCTCATCGGGCGCCGGTTCGTTCTCGTTCTTCTCGCCGGCCCGCTCAAACCTCTTCAGAGCTGCTTTGCTCGTACCCGACGGGACGGGGTCGAGGCAAGGTCCACGTCAGTCCCGCCCGCATCTGATCGCGCCAGTTCTGCCAATGGTGCGCGTCGCGCGGCTCGTTGAAGCGGACCTCGCGGCCTTGCTGCCGGAGGAAGCCCACCAGTGCATGGTTCTGCCCGATCAGCCCTTCGTAGATGCCGCAGCTCACGAAAACCTGGCCCGGAAGATCGCGCGGATCCTCGCGCAGACGCTCGACGAAGTCGGCAATCCTCGCGAACAGAGGATCGCGCCCATTCAAGAGGGATCGATCGAAGATGAACGATCCCGAGAGCAGGATCAGGGCCCCGGCCACGCCGGCATGGTGCCACGCGGTCGAAAGCGATGCGACCGCGCCGAGGCTGGCGCCGAGCAGCACCACGCCGCCCGGGTCCCCGCGCAGCGGCAGGCGTGCGCGCAGCATGGGCAACAGATCCTGGGCGAGGAAATCCTCGTGCCGCGAGCCGCCCGTGTACTCTGCAATCCGGTCCTGCGCCCGCGTCAGCGCCGCGATCACCGGCGGGATGTCGCCTCGATGAATGAGGTTGTCCAGAATGGTCGCCAACCCGGCATGGCTCACGAAGTCGTCGCCGTCATGCACGATCAGCAGGGGATAGTTTCGATCCTCGGCGAAGTCCGCCGGGAGATAGGCGCGGACCAGGCGTTCCTCGCCGAAGGCGGTGCTGAGCACGCGCAGCTCATCCAGGCTGCCGGCCGGTATCGATGGGTCCCGCCGGCTCCATGCCGGCGTCACGTAGCCGAAGGTCCGGCATACCGAGTTGGCGCCGAACGGGTCCGTGGCGACCGATGAAGCGGTCGATGTGATGCCGCTCCAGCGGGGCCATCCGCTCGAGCCGTCTGATTTTGGGATCCCGCGACCGGCCCCTGGCGCGCCCGACGGACGGCCATGCGCCGGTTCCCTCGCAGAACCTCGTGTCGTCGTTG
>JBKPDM010000565.1:0-12648 GCA_046727895.1 Pseudomonadota bacterium
ACCCCGTCCATTCATAAGTGTAGTGATCTCCTACAACGTAGCGACTTCGGGCTGCGAGCCGCTTCTGTCGGCAAGGCTGAATGTCATCTGATGCGATCAATCATAAAGCGACTAGAGAGCCTTCGCAACAGAGTGAGATATATGTCAGTCGCGGTCGCGCCAACGGGATTGACAGCCCGCGCCGGACCGGTGCTCGCGGATCACGGCGATCAATCGCCGGTCGGGGTGGTCGCCCGGTTCTCGTACAGCAGCACCCGGTCGTGGCCCCAGCCGATCGAGACGATGTCGAGGTCACCGTCGCCGTCGATGTCGACCAGAATGGCGCCGTCGTGATGCTCGTCGCCGACCGAGACGACATGGGCGAGCCACCGGCCGCCGCGCCCGTCGGCATTCTCGAGCACGTAGAGCTTGGCGGTGTCGGGCCGCGCGAGATTGTGCTCGCCGACCACGACGTCGAGATCGCCGTCGCCGTCCAGATCGGCGACGTCCAGGCTCATCAGTCCGATCACGGTCGCGATCACGTGCTTGATCCACGGACCGTTGGCCGATCGCGGCTGCTCGTACCAGACCACATCGCCCGGCCTGCGGCGAGCGCCAGCGGCAGCACCAGCGCGGCCGCGAGGGCAACGACCTTGGCGGACATTCTCAGACTATCCGCCATGGCGGCTACCCGCCCCCTGCCTGCGGTCCGGCGCGGTCGTCGGGAAGGCAATCCTCAGATCCAAGGCCCGGTGCCGTAGTAATGGGAATCGTGATAGGGACCGTAGCCTTGAATGATCCGGTCGAGCATCCTGCCAATGTCGTTGCGCGGCTGACCGGCCTCGAGCTGCTTCTTGACCTCGATCAGGGCGCGGTTGGAGCCGATCATGCGCGTGGCCATGATCGTCGCCACGTAGAGCGCGGTGGTCGCATCGGTGCGCAGAAGGCCCGCGGCGTCGCCGACATGGAAGGTCGTGGGCGCGAGCGCCCGGACGTCGGCCGCGTGCGGCTCGCCCAGTAGCGCCGAGAGCTCGCCGAAGACCGCGCCCGGCTCGGTGATTTTGCCGAGCTGAACGCCGTCCTTGACCACCTCGACGGCACCCTCCTTGAGCCACAGCACCTTGCCGCTGGTCGAGCCGTCAGCGAGCACGATATCGCCAGTCTGGTAAGTCTCGATTGGCAAAGCGGTCAGCTTTTGCCGCACGGCCTCGAGGTCGAGCAGTTCCGACATCTGCGAGCACTCCTCTCGTTGGGATTGCCGAATGGCCTCTATTGCAAGATGTCAGTTTGCGGCGCTTCGGGCAGATGGGCAATCTCGCGGCGCCATGAAATAAGTCCCGTGCGAGCGAGGCGCGAAGAGTCGAACGTCGAGACGAGGAGTTTGCGAAGAGAGTATGGTCGGTCCCCATGGCGATCGGTTGAAGCTGACCGGCAAGACGCAGTGCGAGGCGGGTGGTGACTGAGAGCGAGATCAGCGGTCCTCGGATCACCGCCGAGGAATTTTGCGAGCTGGCCTGGCAGGGAGTGCCCTACGTCGGCCAGCTGGGCTGCCGGATCGAGCGCTTCGAAGCGGGCGAGGTCGCGATCCGCCTGCCGTACAGCGATCTGTTGCACCGCCCGGGCGGGACGATCTGCGGGCCCGCCCTGATGGCGCTTGCGGACATCACGCTCTATGGCCTGGTGCTGTCAATGATCGGCCGGGTCGAGCTGGCGGTGACCACGAGCATGACGGTCCACTTCCTGACCCGGCCCGAGCCGGGCGACGTCATCGCCGAGGGCCGCATCCTGAAGCTCGGCCGCCGCCTCGCGGTCGGCGAGGTCGTCCTACGCACGGACGGCGATCCGCGGCCGCTCTGCCACGTCACCGGCACCTACGCCATTCCGCCCGAGCTCGGCTGAGGCGGTCCGGCGGTCCGATTGGCAGCGGCCCGGTTGACAGCGCGGCCACTTCCGCCTAGCTATGCGCCCACGCTCGGATCGGCCGCGATCCGGGCATGTTTTTGTTGGCCGCCGGGATCGCCTCCGGCCGGCGCGCAAGCGCGGACCCGATCCGATGAAGACGTACTCTGCCACGCCCAAAGAGATCGAGCGGGGCTGGTATCTGATCGACGCCGAAGGCCTGGTGCTCGGCCGTCTCGCCGCCCTGGTGGCCGAGCGGCTGCGCGGCAAGCACAAGCCGATGTACACGCCGAACCTCGACTGCGGCGACCACATCGTCGTCGTCAATGCCGAGAAAGTGGCGCTGACCGGCAACAAGCGCGGCCAGAAGACCTTCTACTGGCACACCGGCCACCCGGGCGGCATCAAGCAGCGGACCGCGGACCAGATCCTGGACAGCAAGCACCCCGAACGGCTGATCGAGAAGGCGGTCCAGCGGATGCTGCCGAAGGGCGTGCTCGGCCGCCAGCAGCTGAAGAAGCTGCACGTCTACCGCGGCGCCGAGCACCCGCATCAGGGCCAGACGCCGGAGGCCCTCGACGTCGCCGCGCGCAACCGCAAGAACACCGTGAAAGAGCTTGCCGATGGCTGATCATCCGACCCGGACGCTTGCCGATCTCAGGGATCTCGCGCCGACGGTCGCGCCCGAGCCCGAAATCGCGCCACCGCAGCCCAGGATCGATCGCCTGGGGCGCGCCTATGCGACCGGGCGGCGCAAGGACGCGGTCGCGCGGGTCTGGGTCAAGCCGGGCGCCGGCCGGGTTACCGTGAACGGCCGCGACATCGAGACCTATTTCGCGCGGCCGGTGCTGCGCATGCTGATCAACCAGCCCTTCGTGGTGGCGAGCCGGGTGCAGCAGTTCGATGTCGTCTGCACGGTCAAGGGCGGCGGCCTGTCGGGCCAGGCCGGTGCGGTGCGCCACGGCATCAGCCGGGCGCTCGTGGCCTATGACCCGAACCTGCGCGCGCCGCTCAAGACGGGTGGCTACCTGACCCGCGACTCGCGCCGGGTCGAGCGCAAGAAGTACGGCCTGCGCAAGGCGCGGCGCAGCTTCCAGTTCTCCAAGCGCTGAGCGTCCCCGGCGCGCGCCCCCTCGCGGGCGTGCCGATGCGCCGCGCGAGCGCGGCTTAGCCCTGAGGCTCTGGGTCGGCCATGGTGGTGAGGTCGACCGAGCTCACCCCGGGTGGCGCCCCGACGTCGATCTCGCGGCCCGATGCAGCGCCCGGGCGGTAGAGGAAGATACGGCTGCAATAGGGGCACTCGGCGCGGCCGGAGCTCGGAATCGCGAGCCAGACCCGGGGATGGCCCAGAACACCGCAGCCGCCGTCGCAGGCGACGCTCCGGGCGTCGACGTAGATTTCCTCGGGCTCGATCATGCCGCTCTCCCGCCCTCGACCGTGTCCCGGCACACGGTTGGGACGTTTAGACAGGCGCAGGTGCTTTGACAAGGGCCACGCCCTGGGGTCCGGCGGCCGGTCGAGTCTTGGCAGCGCCCGCATTTCCGCTCTAGATGAGATCGTACGGGAGGTGCGCCATGCTGCTGGTCTTCGGCTCGCTCAACGCCGACATGCTGTTCAAGGTCGGAACGCTGCCGCGGCCGGGCGAGACCGTGCTCTGTCCGGGCTACGAGCTGGCCGCCGGCGGCAAGGGTGCCAATCAGGCGGCGGCCGCCGCCAAAGCCGGCGCCAAAGTCCGCATGATCGGCCATCTCGGCAGCGACAGCTTCGGCGAGTTCGCCCGCGCGACGCTGGTCGCGGCGGGCGTCGACTGCTCGGGCGTCGCCACCTCCGGCAAGGCGACAGCGATCGCCGTGATCGGGGTCGACCGGCGGGCCGAGAACCAGATCATCGTGGCGAGCGGCGCCAACCTCGACACCGATGCCGATCAGGTCGGCGACGCCGAGCTCAGACCGGACGTCACGGTGCTCTGCCAGAACGAGATCCGGCCGGAGGCGACCTTCGCGCTGCTCGAGCGCGCCAAAGCGCGGGGCGCCCGCACCATGCTCAACCTCGCGCCCGCCGGTGCGGTGCCGGGACCCGTACTCGACGGGCTCGACATCCTGGCGGTCAACGAGATCGAGGCGGCGATGGCCGCCGGCGCCGCTCGCGGCGATCCGGTCGACCTCGCGCGCGATCTGGCGCGCGCGCATGGCCTCACCTGCGTGGTCACGCTGGGGGCCGAGGGCGCGCTCGCGATCGGGCCCGCGGGTGGCTATCGGATCGGGGCGCTGGCGGTCGAGCCGGTCGACACGACCGGTGCGGGCGATGCCTTCGTCGGGGTCCTGGCGGCGGCGCTCGATCAGGGTCTAGCGCTACCGCTGGCGCTGCGCCGCGCCAGCGTGGCGGCGAGCCTCGCCTGCACCCAGGTCGGCGCCCAGACCAGCCAGCCGGACGCCGCCGCGATCGAGGCCCGCCTGGCCGACCTGCGCGAGGCCGCGCCATTCACTTGAGTGCCTGGCGCAGCCAGGCCTCATACGAAGGGACAGGCGGGATTCGGTGCCGCGCGAGTGAGGCGCGGCCGAACCGGATCCGCTTGAGCTAGTAGACTCCGGTTCGGCCTCACCCGATGGCTCACTGATTGGTCGTCGCGGGCGGCGGGACCTGCTGCTGTTGCTGCTTCATCTGCTGCTGCGCCTGCTCGGCCGCCTTGTTGGCCTCGACGGTCTCCTTCGTGACGAAGTCGGGCGCGTTCTTCAGCTGCTCCTCGGTGACCGCGACCCGCAGGCGGGCGGGCTTGCCGTCGGTCGGAAAGGTGATCTGATCGACCGGCACCGCGACCCACTTATCGCCAATGCCGAGGAAGCCACCGACCGACAGGACGACGCCGACCAGCTTCTGGTCCTGGTCCATCACCAGGTCCGCGATCGTGCCGACCTCCTCGTCTTTGACATTGACCACCTTTTTGCCGATCACTTCCTGGTCCGCCAGGAACTGAGCTTCGTGCTGCACCTCGATGAACTTCATCCCTGGAGGTGGCGTCGCTGGCTTCGCAGCCTCCTGCTTTGCCGGCTCCTGGACCGGCTGCCCGGTCTGGTCGGCCGGGGCGGGGCCTGCCTGGGGCGCCTGCTGGGCCGGTGCTGGCTGCGGGACGATCTGGCCCGCGTCGCCCGGCTTGGTCTGATCTTGCGCCAACGCCGTACCGGCAAGGGCCAAGACCGCCACCGTCGTCATCACTATGCGCGTAAGCATGGCTCCAACTCCCCTGAAGTGGAGTTTCCTGTCTCCCAACGCGTCAGTTCGAATTTTGTTCCCGTGATGACGGCGGGCCGTCTCGGCGCCAACTCCGGTCCGGATACCAGGAAGCCGCACGCCCGCCCGCCGGGGCGCATCTGATCATGAGGCGTTCCCCAGCGTTGCCCGGTCCGTGTGCGGCACCGCGACGCGACGGACGAGCGAACCGCGTGGCTTTCGGCGGGTGCCTCTGCGCGTGGGTGCGCCGGCCCCCAGCGTGGCCGGCCACGACGCGTCAGAGATGCGCCGGCGCAGCGGGCGGACGGGGGTCGGCGGGTGGCGGGGCGGGCAGCGCCTCATCGCCGGCTCCGGCCACCAGCGCTGGAAGCGTGCGCAGATAGCTCGCGATCTGCAGGGCGGCGATCCGGTGCCCGCCTGGCGCCCAATGGCCGTCCGCGAGGAACACCTCGGCGCGCGGTGGCGCGGTCAGCGCCGGGTCCAACGCCAGGCAGCCGCTCAGCCGGGCGCAGGTCTGGGCGAAGACCCCGGCGAGGTCGAACGGCAGCTCGAACACCCGATCACCGTGATGCACGATCAGCACGCGAACGCCCCGCGCGAGCAGCGGTCCGGCCTCCTGCAGAACCAGTTTCTCGTAGAGTTGCCCGCTCTCAGCCAGTCTCGGGTTGCCCTCCCTGGGCTCGAGGATCTGCGCGACGGTTCTGGCGAGTGTCGCCCAGATGTAGGAACGATCGCGCAGCTGGCCGAGCCAGCTGATCTCCGGCAGGTGCTCGACCAGACGTCCGCCGCGATCTTCGAGCCAAGGCTTCACGCGGCCGGCGTGGCGCGTCCGGGCGAGGTCGTAGAAGTCGTTGCCATAGGTCAGCAGGAGCAGGATGTCGCCCCGGCGCAACGTCTCGGTCCAGGGCCGACCCCGGATGAACTCCTGCTCGGGACCGTAGCCCATGACCCCGAGGTTCACCACGGCAAGCCCCGACAGCATCGTCTGCAGGAGGGTGTCGAAGCGGTCCTTCAGATCGACGCCCTCGCCGAAGGCGAAGGAATCGCCGAGGACGAGCAGCCGGGTCCTGGTCTCGTCCGGCCAGCCGGAGGGTCCCCGAATGCCCGAGGCGTCGGTGGCGATGTGCCAGATGTCGCCGTTCGCGTTGGCCCGCGCGAGATCGAGATTGGGCAGCGGCACCCAGCCGAGCTCGGCATCGGGCGCAAACAGCTTGCCCTTCTTGGCCACGAGCGCGACGTAGGCTTGGCCGGCCAGTTCCATCGTTCCAGCGCCGACGATCAACGCCGAGAGCAACAGCAACAGGTTCAGGACCGCGGATTTTCCTGGCATCGTTTTCGCCCGGCTGGGAGAGCGAGCCGAAGGCCACGCCAACCGAAGCGCGCGCCGAAGCGTAGCACGGCGAGCTGCGTCGCCTGGGCCCTGGCGGCGCCATCGTAACCCCGACCGGGCCCGCCATGTGTTAATGCGGCTCTGCCTGGCTGGCCAAGAAAGTGACGGGCCGCACCCGATAACCCGCAGGAGCTAGCCGACGTTCGGCTCCCAGGCGCCGTCGACGAAATGGGCCTCGTCCTCGCCTGGCCAGGGCGGCATGGTGACCGCGATCGCGGCGAGCGGCTCGGTGCCGTCGTTCCTCAGCTGGAACCAGGTCCCGGTCGGAATCGCGATCGAGACGCCGGGCGCGGCCTCGACGATCTCGGAGCGCTCACCGAGCCGGCGCCACATCCGGCCTTGGCCACCGACAAAGTACCAGAGCTCCTCGACGGTGCGATGGCAGACCGCACGTGAGACCTGCCCCGGCCGGAGGGTGAAATGCGCCATGCTGCCGCGCGGGCTGACCGCCAGGATGCGCACCTCGCAGCCGTCGGGCGCGATCACGTCGGCGCCGCGGCCGAGAGCCTTGGTGACCAGCTCACTCATCGGCAACGGCGCGCGATCTAGACGCCGCTGTCGGCGTAGATCGCGGCGAATGGGGTCGCGACGCCCACCGCCTCGAGCTCGAGAGCGGCATCGCCGATAAGATGCTCGACTTCCCACTTCGTCCCTCGGCGCCGCCAGACTACGACGTGGCGTTGCTCACTCGATACCAGGGCGATCTCCCGAACGGATTCGATCTGACTGTAGTCGTAGGCCTTGCGCCCCCGATCGTGCTCGATGGTCGAGGGCGACAACACTTCGATCACCACGACCGGATTGGGGATGGCCGCTCGGCCCGGCTCGACCGGCGTGCAACTGACGACGACATCGGCCTCGTAGAAGATGTCGTCACGGTCGGGACGTTGGACGCCCGCTTCATTGCCTACGTAGCACGGGCTCCGAAGCCTGGATCTGAGCTCGTGGCTCAGGTTCGCGACGATCACCGAGTGAGCCGGCGTGACCGGCGCCATCGCCACCGGCCGCCCGTCGATCAGCTCGTAGCGCGTGTCCGTGCCGTCGTCCCATTCCAGGAACTCGGCAAGCGTCATCCGTTTCTCGGCCGCGTCCGCCATGGCCGCACTCTACTCCCGACTGCCCGCCCGCGGCTACGCGATGTTGCCGCCGAGCTCGTCCTCGATGTGCGCGCGGACGATCTCGGTGAAGTCGCGATCAGCCTCGAAGCCCAGCGCACGCGCCCGCTTGGCGTCGAAACTGGCTGGCCAGCCGGCCACGACCTTCTGAATCATCGGATCGGGCTGCCACCGGATCCGGCGCGCCACCCGCTCGCCCGCGACCTCCTCGAGCGCGTCGACCATCTCGCCGATCGAGACCGTGATCCCGGGCAGCGTCAGCATGCGGGTCGCGCCGAGCGCCTCGGCCGGCAGCTCGAAGGCGTGGATCAGCGCCTGGATCACGCGGCGCGGGGAGAGGATATACATCCGGGCATCGCGCCCGACCGGGCAGACCGCCTCCTGGCCGGCGAGCGGCTCGCGGATGATCGAGCTCGCGAAGGTCGAGGCCGCGCGGTTCGGCTTGCCGGGCCGGACCACGATGGTCGGCAGGCGCAGCGCGCGGCCGTCGACGAACCCCTTGCGGCTGTAGTCGTTGAGCAGCAGCTCGCCCGCCGCCTTCTGCGCACCGTAGGAGGTCTGCGGCGTCAGGATCGCGCCGTCGTCCAGGACCGCGGGCATCGCGCCGCCATAGACCGCGACCGAGCTCGCGAACACCAGCCGCGGCGGCTCGGGCAGCGCCCGGCAGGCCTCGAGGATGTTGCGGGTACCGTCCAGATTGACCCGCATGCCGAGATCGAAGTCCTCCTCGGCGTTGGCACTGACGATCGCCGCGAGATGGAACACGCCGTTCACTCCCTCGCGGACGACCTTGCGCACCGCCGCCGGATCGGTGATGTCGCCGGCCACCGCGACTAGACGCGGATCGTCGGGCAAGCCGTCGGCCTCGACGACGTCGAACAGAGAGATCTCACGAATCGGCTGCACGGTACCGCGGCGATCCATCAGCGTGCCCCGGGCCAGCAGCGCCCGGGCGAGCTTCTTGCCGATGAAGCCGGCGCCGCCGGTGATCACGATGCGCATGAGCGGGCCTCCATCACATTTGGGCTTGGCGCAGCGCGGCTCGGCTGCGCTAGAAGGGAGCCGGAGGCATCATAGACCAGCCGATCGCCCATGTCGCTCCTGCTTGGCTGCATCGCTGACGACTTCACCGGCGCGACCGACCTCGCGAGCATGCTGGTCCGCCATGGCATGGCGAGCGTGCAGCTGATCGGCGTGCCCGGCCCTCGGGTCGAAGCGGGCGACGCCCCGGCGGTCGTGGTCGCGCTCAAATCGCGCACCATCCCGGCCGACGCGGCGATCGCGCACTCGCTCGCCGCGCTTGCGTGGCTGCGGGCCAACGGCGCCCGGCAGATCCTGTTCAAGTACTGCTCGACCTTCGATTCCACCGACCGCGGCAACATCGGGCCGGTCAGCCAAGCGCTGCTCGACGCGCTCGGCGCCGATTTCACGATCGCCTGCCCGGCGCTCCCGGAGAACGGCCGCAGCGTCTACCTTGGTCATCTGTTCGTCGGGGAGCGGCTGCTCTCCGACACCCACATGCGCCACCACCCGCTGACCCCGATGAGCGACAGCAACCTGGTCGCGGTGCTGCAGCGGCAGAGCAAGGGACCGGTCGGTCTGGTGCCCTACGCGGTGGTCGAGCGGGGACCCGGCGCGATCCGGGCGCGTTTCGATGAGCTTCGCCAAGAGGGGGTCCGGCAGGCGATCGCTGATGCGCTGAGCGAGCGCCATCTGATCGATCTCGGCGCGGCCGCCGCCGATCTCGCGCTGATCACCGGCGGCTCGGGCATCGCGATGGGCCTGCCGGCCAATTTCCGGCGCGCGGGCCGCCTCGACGAGGCGCGCCCGGCTGACGAGCTGCCACGGATCTCGGGGCGCGCTGCGGTGTTGTCCGGCAGCTGCTCGGCTGCCACCCTCGGGCAGGTCGAGCGCCACCGGGCGGCCGGGCGACCGACCATGGTGCTCGATCCTCTCGGTCTCGCCGATGGCGGCGACGACGTCGAGCGGGCGCTCGCCTTCGCCGCGCGGCATTTGGACGAAGCGCCGGTCCTGATCAGCTCCTCCGCCCCGCCCGAGGAGGTCGCCAAGGTGCAGGAGCGACTCGGCCGCGAGCGCGCAGGTGCGGCGGTCGAAGCGGCCATGGCAGCGATCGCTAGAGGGCTGGTCGAGCGCGGCGTGCGCTGGCTGGTGGTGGCCGGTGGCGAGACCGCGGGCGCGGTGGTCGATGCGCTCGGCGTCAAGGCGTTGAAGATCGGAGCGCCGATCGATCCGGGCGTGCCCTGGACCGCGAGCCTGGGTGAGCCGGAGCTGCTGCTCGCGCTCAAGTCGGGCAACTTCGGCGCGCCCGACTTCTTCATCAAGGCATTCGAGCGCGCCCCATGAGCGAGGCGGCGCTACGCGAGGCGATCGCCGCCTTCGGCGGGCTGCTGACCGGGCTCGGGCTGGCCCATGGCAGCACCGGCAACATCAGCGTGCGCCTCGACGACGGCTGGCTGATCACGCCGACCAACTCGCGCCTCGGCCGGCTCGATCCAGCGCGCATCGCCAGGCTCGATCAGGACGGCCGCCATCTTGCCGGGGACAAGCCGTCCAAGGAGGCGTTCCTGCATCGGTGCGTCTACGAGATGCGGCCGAGCGCGCGGGCGATCGTGCATCTGCATTCGACCCACTCGGTTGCCGTGTCCTGCCTCGCCGGGGTCGACCCGGCCGATGTCCTGCCGCCGCTCACCGCCTACTACGTCATGCGGGTCGGCAAGCTGCCGCTGATTCCCTATTTCCCGCCGGGCGACGAGCGCCTCGCCGCGGCGGTCCGCCAGGTCTCCGCCCGCCATGCCGCCGTGCTGCTCGCCAATCACGGGCCGGTGGTCGCAGCGGGCAGTCTCGACGCCGCAGTCGGGGCGATCGAGGAGCTGGAAGCAACGGCGAGACTGTTCCTGCTGCTCCAAGGTCAGCAGACCCGCCCGCTCAGCGCCGGGCAGGTCGAGGAACTCGAGCACCTCTTTCCGCGCGCTTAGCCGCAGGCCTTTTCCGATTGACGCGCCAGGCCTCGCGTCCCGGGGCGGCGGCCGCAGGATCTCGGGCGATTCAAAATCGTGCAAAAATGATCGGATTGGCGAGAAGTTGACCTGTACGGCGGATGATCTGCCTTTTGGCGCGCGGTTGCCGGTGGCTTCTGCGCCCGGCGCAGACGGATGACAATTCATCTGCAAAAAAGCACAAGTAACGCTTGACGCCGTCATCGCTTCGCAGTAGTCTGCGGCTCCGTTCATCACTCTGATGCAGAGCGTTGGGAGGATAACAGCGGCGGTGCGGGCCAGGCGGGGGAAGAAGCTGGCAACGCGGGTGACGGTCAGCGTCGACGAGCGGGACTACGAGCAGTTGTCGGCGCTGGCGGAAGAGCATCGCGTGTCCCTCGCTTGGCTCGTCCGCTACGCGGTCGGCGATTTCCTGGAGCGCTACCGGCAAGACCAGCTCGAGTTGCCGCTCGAGTTGACCAGCCGGCGGCGCTAGCGGGCAGCCTCGGGCCGTCTGCCGGGGAGGCGACGGCCGCGCGTGCGGGATCAGTTGCGGCGTTCACGGAAGAACCGCCGCAGCACGTTGGTTGCCTGACGTTCACCAATCCCGCCGTAGATCTCGGGCACGTGATGGCACGATGAGCTCATGAAGATCCGTGGGCCGTGCTCCACCCCCCCGCCCTTCGGATCGGCGGCGCCGTAGTAGAGCCGGCGGATGCGGGCGAAGCTGATCGCCTGGGCGCACATCGGGCAGGGCTCGAGGGTAACGTACAGATCGCAGTCCACCAGTCGCGGCGCGCCGAGCTTCCTGGCGCCGGCGCGCAGCACGAGCAGCTCGGCATGCGCGGTCGGGTCCTTGAGCTCCTCGGTCCGGTTGCCCGAGGCAGCCAGGACCCGGCCCGCGGCATCGAGGAGCACAGCACCTACCGGCACTTCGCCGCGCGCCGCCGCCGCTTCCGCTTCGGCCAGCGCCCGCTGCATCGGTGTCGTCCCGGCGCTTCTCATGGGACCGCTCGAGGGGGCGCTGCCGCGTCTTCTAGTCGACCCGACCGGTGCCTATATCTAGCGCCAATGACCGTCGTTCGACCCCGGGCGGAAGACGCCACCCCATGACCGCATTGCCTGAGGCCCGGAGCGCGCGGCCGCGCGCCGCGCCCGGCTGGTCGATCCGTCCCGCCGTCGTCGAAGACCTCGACGCGCTGCTCGAGCTGGAGAACCGATGCTACGACTATGACCGGCTCTCGCGGCGTAGCTTTCGTCGGTTCCTGACCACCGACACCGCGAGCTGCCTGGTCGCCGAGCAGGCCGGTCGCGTGATCGGCTACGCGCTGGTCCTGTTCCACGGTCGGACGGCGCTTGCCCGCCTCTACTCGATGGCGGTCGCGCCCGAGCGGCGGGGCCACGGCCTGGGTCGCGCCCTGCTGCGGGCGGCGGAGGCGGCGGCCCTCGATGGCGGCGCCGCGGTCATGCGGCTCGAGGTCAGCCCGGACAACGCGGCCGCGGTCGCCCTCTATCGCAGCGTCGGCTACGTCGACTTCGGCATTTACCACGCCTACTACGAGGACGACAGCGACGCGCTGCGCATGGAGCACGCGCTGGTGCCGCGCGTCCAGCCGATCTCCTGGCGGGTGCCGCACTACCGTCAGACGCTCGAGTTCACCTGCGGGGCGGCCGCCCTGATGATGGCCATGAAGGCGCTCGACAAGCGGCTTCGTCTCGACCGCCGGCTCGAGCTCCGCCTCTGGCGCGAATCGACCACCATCTTCATGACCTCGGGCCACGGCGGCTGCGGCCCGCACGGTCTGGCGCTGGCCGCCGCGCGGCGCGGCTTCGCGGTCGAGCTGTTCGTCAACGACGAGCGGCCGCCGTTCCTCGACACGGTGCGCCATCCCGACAAGAAAGAGGTCATGCGGCTGGTGCATGAGGAGTTCCTGGACGAGATCCGACGCACGGACATCGAGGTGCGCCGATATCCATTGTCGGCGGACGAGCTGAGCGCGCGCCTGGCCGCCGGCGCTGTCCCCGTGGTGCTGATCAGCCA
>JBKPDM010000566.1:0-9956 GCA_046727895.1 Pseudomonadota bacterium
GCCATGTTCCACCCCATCGTGGCATGCGCCGCCCGAAGCTGGTGCGGCGGTGGTGCCCATAAGTTAAGAGAGAGGCGGGGTGAGAACAAGAACGTCGATGAAAACCAGCGCCGTTCGGTCCGTGCCGAGCAGGGTGGTGGGCGCTGGTGGGATCGAACCACCGACCCCTACGATGTCAACGTAGTGCTCTCCCGCTGAGCTAAGCGCCCACAAACAGCGCACCCTAAGGCCAAATCGCGCACGTTTCAACCTGACCGTGGCCCGGACGGCGCGATAGGCCGCCCGCATGGCCCTGCGCGCCCGCTCGTAGGTGCACTTGAGGCCTCTCGCGAGGATGGCGAAGTCGTCCACCGGCGGCCAGGACGGGACCCGGTCCCGGACCGCGCCGAGATCGGCGCAGAACGCAGCGACGGGTGCCGCGAGATCTTCCCCGCCCAGCTCGGCGTGACGCGCCGCGAGCGCGCGGCGGACCGGCACGATGCGCCGCCGGTCGATCTCGTGGGCGAAGCGCTCGTCCAGCCTCGAGCAGAGCCTCGGCATCGCGCAACGTCGAGAGCCGGCGGGCCGCCTCGCGCAAAGCGGCGTTCTCCCGTCGATAGACCTTGTCGCCGAGCCCGCTGCGGGCGAGTCGCAACACCCCGCGCAGGCGCTTGCAGCACTTGCGCGCCTCATGGATCGCCGCGTTCCGGTCGCGCCTTGGATCACCAAGCTCGGCGAGCGCCCGCTCGAGCTGTTCGCGAGCGCTTCGCGCGATACCGGCGGCGATCGGTTCCTCAGCGTCGAGGCGAAAGCTCACCTGCGCATCCCCGTGCCGTCGGCCGACGTATGCCCTAACGGCCGCGGCCCTTCCTGGTTCCCATGCCGCATCCTGATGGCGCGCATGGTCGCGATGAGCGCCATTGTCTGCAAGGAGCTCTTCGCCCGGATTGGCGTCGATCTCTTATTTTGCTGTCGGGTGTTGCCGGGCTTGCGGATCAGCTCGGACGGCGGCATCATCAAGCGACCAAACTCAATATTAACATCACGAACGACGCCGGAGCACCGACGGTTCGGCCGTGCCGGCGCCCTCGGGGATCGCAAACATCACGGAGGTCACCATGACTCTAATGTTCCAGCGCGGCCCGGCCGCGCCCGTCGCGTCCACGGCCCTTGCCCTCGTCGCATTGTGCGCGGCCAGCGTCGGCGGGCCGGTTTGGGCCGCCGAGTCGACGATCGAATCGGTCGACTTCGTCGGCATGGTGGCACCGAGCACCGCCCTCGACATGACCCGCACCTACAGCGGGGCGAGCGCCGTCATGCATTACAAGGGCGGCGAGCAAAAGACGGTGCCGCTCGAGTACCATGTCCTCTACCACAATATCGACAAGGTGGGCTCCAACCCCTACGAGGCGGGGCGGCTCTACGACGCCTTCGGCAACGCGCTCACTGATCCCTTCGGCGCGCCGCTGATCGCCGAGGCTCCGGACGGCAACCAGCCTGTTCGAGATCCCGGGCGCGCCGTCGAGCGCGAGCGGCGATGCCAACCTCTACCTGGTGACCCAGTACGAGTACGACTGGCTGCTGAGCGACGGCAGCGAGGCGTCCGACAAGGAGGGCTGGTACAGCCGCGCGCCGTCGGCGATGAATCTGACCACGATCGCCCAGGACCCGGTCAGCGGCGCGCTCACCGCGACCGACCAGTACAATGTCGATTTCTCGGACGTGGGTGGGCTCTGGATCCCTTGCGCAGCCTCGCAGACCCCGCAGACCCCCTGGAGCACGCATCTGGCCGGTGAGGAGGATTACGACTTCTTCCGCCGCGATTTGGTCGATGCGTCCGTGGCGGACATGACCGAGCTGTATTTCCGCAACACCAGCCAGGCGCGCCCCTATGGTTATGGCTATCCCGTCGAGGTCGCGGTGCGCGCCGACGGCGGCACGTCGGTGTTCAAGCACTACAGCATGGGCCATGCGAGCTGGGAGAAGGCCCAGATCATGCCCGACCGGCGGACCGCCTACTTTGGCGACGACGGCACCAATACCGGGCTATTCATGTACGTCGCGGACAAGCCGGGGCAGCTCGGCGCGGGCACGCTCTACGCCGCCCGCTGGGACCAGGAGAGCGATCAGAATGGCGGCAGCGCCAAGCTCACCTGGATCCGCCTCGGCCATGCGACCGACTACGAGGTCGCCGACATGATCGGCGAGGAGTCGCTCTCGAGCACCGAGAGCACGATTCTCGAGTTTTCGGACAAGGCAGCTCCGGGCTTCACCGCGATCCGCGCCGGCACCAAGAAGGACGAATACGTCAAGCTCCGCCCGGGCAAGGAGAAGGCGGCCGCGTTCCTCGAGACCCGGCGCTACGCCGCGCTCCAAGGTGCCACCACCGAGTTCAACAAGATGGAAGGCGTCACGGTCGATCCCCGGGACAAGAAGGTTTACATCGCCATGTCCTATATGGAAAAGGCCATGACCCCGAACGACGGTGGGCCGAAGGACGACATCCGCGTCCCCGAGCTCAAGGCCGGCGGCACCTACGAGCTGTCGCTCGAAGACGGCGTCAAGGACAGCGAAGGCCAGCCGATCGAGAGCGACTGGGTAGCGACGCGCATGGCCGGGGTGCCCGAGCTGATGGGGGTCGACCTCGCCGAGATGGACGCCTTGGGCAATACCGCCGAACCCGACAAGGTCGCAAATCCGGACAATCTGTCGTTCTCGCCGGCGATGCGCACCCTGTTCATTGGCGAGGACAGCGGCATGCATGCCAACAACTTCGTCTGGGCGTTCAACGTCGACACGCGCAAGCTGGCCCGCATCCTGTCGGTGCCGATGGGGGCCGAGGCGACCGGCCTGCAGGTGGTCGACAACATCAACGGCCACGGCTACGTCATGAGCAACTATCAGCACGCCGGCGAGCGCATCGAGATCAAGGACGAGGCGCTCAAGACCGAGGTGGAAAACCTGACCGACCGCTTCACGACCGCGATCGGCTACATCGGCGGGCTGCCGGGCGCGGGCGGCGGCAACCAGACGTTTGCCTCACAGTGAGCCCTGGCGCCGCGATCCGCACAGCCTGATCAATCGACGGCAGCGGCGGGAACCATCGCCGCTGCCGTCCTCGCTTCTCACGGGCACGCGCGGCCGCGGTAGTGAAAGGTTGCGATCCGGGGGCCTTTGACCAGATAGCCGGCGTCGAGCGTGCCCACGCGCAGGCCCGCGGCGCGGATCAGCTGGGCGATCGGCCGGTTGAGGTGACAGCCACCGGCGAGTTGCCGCCAGAGCGGCGTCAGGCGGTCCTGCCAGCGGCCGACGGTGGGCTCCGGCGCGCGGCCGTGCTCGATGAACAGAAGCGCGCCGCCCGGGCGCAGCACGCGCCGGATCTCGGCGAGCGCGCGCAGCGGATCGGCGACGCTACAGAGCGTCCAGGTCATGACGACCGTGTCGATCGAGCGGTCGTCGAGCGGCAGATCCTCGGCCCGGCCATGCAGCAGCTTGACTGGAAAATGCACCCAGGCGGTGTGCGGTCGCGCCATCGCCAGGAGCTCGAGCGACGGGTCGAGGCCGAGCAGAGACTCGACGCCGCGTGGGTAGAACGGCAGGTTCAGGCCCGGGCCGATGCCGACCTCGAGCACCTGGCCTCGCGCTTCGCCCACCAGCCGCTCGCGCAGCGGTAGAAACCGCTTCTGGCGCATGGCAAAGTGGATCAGCCGGGGCAGAATCCACCGCTCGTAGTACCCCAAGTCGTCCTTCCTTCGACCGAGCCGACTGTCGGCGCACCACCCGCGGGGTCGCGCTGGCGCGCGTTCGCGCTAGGTTATAGTCGATCGGGCGCCCGGGCGTCCGGGACAATCGTCTGAGCGGGGAGGCAACGATGGTCGATTGGCATGGGCGGCGCTGGTCACGAACCGTACTGGCCGAGCGCACCGGGGCTCTGGCGCAGCTGGCCGGGGTCGAGCTGCTCGAGTTCGCCGACGGCCCCGAGCGGGGCGTTCGCGTGCTCGATTTCCGCACCGGCTCCGGCCTCGGTTTCCGGGTCGCGGTCGATCGCGGCTTCGATCTCCTCGCGGCCGAGTATCGCGGCATTCCGATCGGCTGGCGCTCGCCGACCGGACCCCGCCACCCGGGGCTCGCCTCGGCCGAGGAGAACCGCGGCTGGGGCTTCCTTCGCTCGTTCACGGGCCTGCTCGCTACCTGCGGCCTCGATCATGCGCTGGCACCCGCCACCTCGAGCGCCCGCACCTACAATTATCCGGGCTTCAGCGAGACCGACTATCCGCTCCACGGCCGCATCTCGCAGATCCCGGCGCGGCTGCTCGGCTACGGCGAGCGCTGGGCGGGCGACGACTGCACGCTCTGGGCCGAGGGCGAGGTCGCCCAGATGGCGGTCTTCGGCGAGAACCTGGTGCTGAGCCGGCGGATCGAGGCCAAGCTCGGCGCCAGCGCGATCAGTGTCGACGACCGGGTCGAGAACCGCGGCTTTCGTCCGACCCCGCACATGCTCCTCTACCACTACAACTTCGGTTACCCGCTCCTCGACGACGGCGCCGAGCTTCTGCTGCCGAGCCGCGCGATCGTGCACGCGGTGCATCAGGATCTGCGCGCGCAAGGGACAAGCTACCGCATCCAGGGGCCGCCCCGGCCCGACTTTCGCGAGCAGGTCTACGAACATGACCTGGTCGCGGGCGCCGACGGCATGGCGCCGGCCGCCCTGATCAACCCGAAGCTCGGCGAGGGCGGCTTCGGCGTCCGCCTCGACTACGATCGCGCGGCGCTGCCCTGCCTGATCGAGTGGCAATGCCTGCAGTCCGGCCTCTACGCGCTCGGCATCGAGCCGTCGACCAACCACGTGCAGGGGCGCGTCTTCGCCGAGCAGCGGGGCGAGCTCACCTCCCTGGGGCACGGCGAGGTCCGCCGCTATCGGACCCGTCTAGCGGTGCTGGATGGCGCGGAGGCGATCGCGGCCACCCGGCGCGCGATCGAGACGCTGCACCCGCCGCCCGCCGACTTCACGCCGCCGACGGGCGATTTCCCCAAGCTCGGAGGCCACGCTTGACCGAACTCCGCTCTATCGCCAGTCCGCGCGCGGAGGCCGGCCCGCGCGGCCGCCCGGACGGGCGCTTCGCCCGCTGAGCGGCGAGCGCCGACCAGCCATGCGGGCCGCCATGGACCAGCCCGATGCGGTGGCGATCCGCCCGGTCAGGGCAGTCGATCTCGATCCGATCGCCGCGCTGCAGGAGGCTTCGATCATGCGCCTCGGCATCGCCGCCTATGGCGAGGCCAAGGCCAGAGCCTGGGCGCGGGTCGGCTACGAGTTCAAGCACGTGCTGCTGGGCGATGGGGGCTTTTTCGTCGCCGAACGCGCCGGCCGGACGATCGGCGTCGGCGGCTGGTCGCCGGACAGTCTGGAGGCCGGGCTGGCCTGGATTCGTTATCTGTTCGTCCATCCGGATGCGGCCGGCCGCGGCATCGGGCGGCGTCTGGTCGAGGTGGCCGAGGCCTCGGCGCGGAGCGCCGGCCGGCAGCGCTTCGACGTCTGGTCGAGTCTGAATGCGGTCGGCTTTTACGAGGCGCTCGGCTATCGCCGGGTGCGCGCCGCCCGCTGGCCGGTCGCGGCGGGTACCGAGCTCGACTACGTCCTCATGAGCAAGCGGAGCGGTGCCGGCGCCCCGGCGCGCGGGCGCCGCGCCTGACTGCGGGCAACTGCGGGCGCTGTCGGCTTGTCGTCCGATTGGCCCGGTGTTAGCGTCGCGCCCTACCAGTCCGTTGGGGCCGGCGATCCCGGGGCGCGCAGGCGAACCACCGCGTTGCTGACGCCAATGGATGTTCCAGGGAGGTGAGGAATGCGGAAGACACTGTCGATGCTGGCGGTCGCCCTCGCGCTGGTTGCGGGGCTCGGCCTCGCTTCAAGCGAGCCGGCCCAAGCCCAAAAGAAGCTGACCATAGCGCTGATCCCGGGCCTGACCACGGACGCTTTCTACATCACCATGCGCAAGGGCGCCGAGCATGCCGCCCAGGCGCTCGGGGTCAACTTCATCTTTCAGGGCGGGCCGGAGTTCAACCCGACCGTGCAGGTGCCGGTGCTCGATGCGGTGATCGCGCGCCATCCCGACGCCATCCTGATCGCGCCGACCGACAAGCAGCAGCTGATCGCACCACTCAAGAAGGCGTTCGACGCCGGCATCAAGGTGATCACGGTCGACACCTTCATCGACGACGGTAAATACCAGGACGGCTCCGGCCCGGGCGACTTCCCGCTGTCCTACGTCGCCTCCGACAACGTGCTCGGCGGCTTCCTCGCCGGGGCCGCCCTCGGCAAGACCCTCGACGGCAAGGGCAAGGTCTACGTGTCCAACGTCAACCCCGGCATCTCGACCACGGATCAGCGCGAGCAGGGCTTCAAGCTGGCGATGAGCCAGCTGTTCCCGGCCATGACCGTGCTCGGGACCCAGTTCAACAACGACGACGCCAACAAGGCGGCCTCGCAACTCCAGGCCGTGCTCGCCCGCAACCCCGACCTCGCCGGCGTGTTCGGCGCCAACCTGTTCTCGGCGATCGGCGCGGCCGACGGCGTCAAGGCGGTCGGCAAGACCGGGACGATCCGGGTGGTCGCGTTCGATGCGCCGCAGCGCATCGTCGACGACCTCAAATCCGGCCTGATCGATCTGGCGATCGCCCAGCACCCGGCCGAGATCGGCTATTACGGCGTGGTCACCGCCTTCGCCGCGCTGACCGGCCAGTCGGTGCCGCCCCACATCGGCACGGGCTTTACAGTCATGGACGCCTCGAACATCGACGACCCCGAGATCCGCAAGTTCGTCTATTCGGACTGATATGGACGGCGCAGGGGCGGATGTGCTGGGTCCGCCCCTGGCGCACGGAGCGAGAGCGTGGCTACCCGCGCTGAGCTGAGCCGTGCCGAGGCGGCTGGGGCGGAGCCAGCCTCCTGGCTGCGCTTCATCGCGGCCGCCTGGTCCTGGCTGTTCCTGAGCGCGCTGCTGATCTTCTTCGAGAGCTGGGCGCACGCCGCCTACGGCATCTCGTTCCTGTTCAACGGCTTCAACATCCAGAGCATCGCGATGGCCGCGGCGGCGCCGCTGCTGCTCGGCCTCGGCCAGACCTTCGTCATCATCCTGGGCGGGATCGACCTCTCGGTCGGCTTCGTCATGGGGCTGTGCGCGGTGATCATGGCGCGCCTGATGCAGACGCTCGCCGGCGTGCCACCCGGGCTGGCGCTCGGCGCCGGGCTGGCCGCCGCGTTCCTGATCTCGCTGGTGCCCGGGCTGATCAACGGCTTCCTGATCGCGCGGCTCCGGGTCCCGGCGTTCATCGGCACGCTCGGTATGTTCGGCGTCGCCCGCGGCACGGGTTTCCTGTTCGCGGGCGGCACGACCGTGCCGGTCAACAACCCCTGGCTGTTCGAGATGGGCTCGGCCAACCTGTTCGGCGTTCCGATCCCGATCGTGATCACGATTGTGGTCGTCCTCGCGCTGCACTACGTGCTCTCGCAGACCCGCTTCGGCCAGTACACCTACGCGATCGGCGGCAATCGCATGGCGGCGCTGCGCTCCGGCATCCACGTCCGGCGCCACACCATGATGATCTATCTGATCTCGGCCGGCTGCGCCGGGATCGCAGGGATGATCTACACGGCGCGCTTCTCGGCCGGTGCCGCTCAGGCGGGCGAGCCGTTGCTGCTCGATTCGATCGCCGCGGTGGTGATCGGCGGGGCGAGCCTGTTCGGCGGCTCGGGCACGATCATCGGCACCGTGATCGGCGCCCTGATCATCGCCGTCATCCAGTATGGCCTGGTCTTCATCGACGTCGAGCCGTTCTGGCAGTTCGTCGCGGTCGGCGTGGTGATCATCGTCTCGGTGCTGGTCGATCAGTCACGGAGCCGCCTCAAGGGCGAGATGCAGGATGAAGTCTGAGCCGCCGCGCGATGGACCGTTACTCGAGGCGCAGGGCGTCTCGAAGCGCTTCGGCGGCGTGCAGGCGCTGCAGCGGGTCTCGTTCGAGCTGCGCGCGGGCGAGGTGCTGGCGCTGGCCGGCGACAACGGCGCGGGCAAATCGACGCTGATCAAGTGCATCTCGGGCGTCTACCAGCCGGACGAGGGCCAGATCCGCTACAAGGGCAGGCCGGTACGCCTCGAGGGCCCGCGCCAGGCGCGCGACCTCGGCATCGAGACCATCTATCAGGACCTGGCGCTCGCCGATAACCTCGACGTCGGCGCCAACGTGTTCCTTGGCCGCGAGCCGCCGACCCGCCGCTTCGGTCTCCTGCCCGCGATCGACCGCCGGCGCATGCGCGACGCGGCCAAGGAGGTGCTGCGCACGCTCGAGATCGAAATCCCGCCGGGCAAGCTCACTCTGCCGGTGCGCACGCTCTCGGGCGGCCAGCGCCAGGCGGTCGCGATCGGCCGCGCGATCTATTGGGACGCCACGGTGCTGATCATGGACGAGCCGACCGCAGCGCTCGGCGTGCCCGAGCAGCGCAAGGTCCGCGAGCTGATCGCGAAGCTGAAGGAGCAGGAGGTCGGCGTGATCTTCATCTCGCACAACCTGGTCGACATCTTCGCGGTCGCCGACCGCATTCTGGTGCTGCGGCGCGGCATCACTGCGGGCGAACGCCGCACCGCCGAGACCCACCACGACGAGATCGTCAAGCTGATGGTCGGCGCCGAGACCGCCGCGGCGTGAGCCGGCGACACTTGCGCCGGCTCGTCTGATCTGGATCAAAGTCTTTCGCCATCGTCGCGGCTAGGTCCCGGCTGCCGCTCGGCGCCGGCGGCCAGCCAACGCTCAGCCCATCACAGGAGATTCATGCCCGGAGCGCAGGCCGATCCCCCCTGGCACGCCTGTCCGGCCAAAGAGAGCCTGCGCCGGCTGGACACGTCATGGCAGGGGTTGGACCGCGATGAGGCCGGGCGGCGCCTCGCGACCCACGGTCCGAACCGCCTCGAGGCGCGGCGGCCGCGCAGCCCGCTCGCCCGCTTCCTCGCCCAGTTCCACAACGTCCTGATCTACGTGCTGCTCGGCTCGGCCCTGGTCACCGCCGGGCTCGGCGAGTGGGTCGACACCTCGGTGATCCTGGGCGTCGTTGTGGTCAACGCGATCGTGGGCTTCGTCCAGGAGGGCCGGGCCGAGCGGGCGCTGGATGCGATCCGCGAGATGCTCTCGCCCCAGGCGCTCGTGGTGCGGCAGGGCCAGCGCAGCAAGATCGCCGCCGAGCAGCTGGTGCCCGGCGACATCGTCGTTCTGCAGGCGGGCGACAAGGTGCCGGCGGACCTCCGCCTGATCGGCGCGCGCAGTCTCCTGCTGCAGGAGGCGGCGCTGACCGGCGAGTCCGAGCCGGTCGACAAGCGGACCGAGCCGGTCGCCGCAGGCGCAGCGCTGGGCGATCGAGCGTCGATGGCCTACGCCGGCACCCTGGTCACCTATGGCAGCGGCGCAGGCGTGGTCGTGGCTACGGGCGAGAACACCGAGCTCGGCCGGATCACGGCGCTCCTGCACGAGGTCGAGCCGCTCACGACGCCGCTGCTGCGCCAGATGGCGACCTTCGGGCGCTGGCTGACCGTTGCGATCCTCGGCTTTGCGGTCTGGACCTTCCTGTTCGGCTGGTTTCTGCGCGGCTACACCGCCGAGCAGATGTTCCTCGCCGCGGTCGGCCTCGCCGTGGCGGCGATCCCCGAGGGCCTGCCGGCGATCATGACCATCACGCTTGCTCTCGGCGTCACCCGCATGGCGCGCCAGAACGCCATCATCCGCCGCCTGCCGGCGGTCGAAACCCTGGGCTCGGTCACGGTGATCTGCTCGGACAAGACGGGGACGCTCACCCTCAACGAGCTGACCGTTCAGACCGTGGTCACGGCCGACCACGTGGTCGAGGTGACCGGCAGTGGCTACGCACCGGAGGGGGGCTTCCGGCTCGGCGACGAGGTCGTCCGGCCGGATCGGCTGCCCGACCTGATCGAGGCTCT
>JBKPDM010000567.1:0-9348 GCA_046727895.1 Pseudomonadota bacterium
CAGAGCTGCGAACACGCCCATGTCATCCTCCGTCGAATTGGCGTCGGCACGGACGGCAAAGGCCGCCGGCGCGCCAGCATTAACCGCAGGCTCCGCCTCCGCGAGCGGCGACCGGGGCGATTACGCTAAGTGGTGTAGGAGTTGGGCGGCCAGGATCTCCGTGGCGGGTCGAGCCGCGCTGGTTCATGTGGCCGCGGCAGCGGGCAGCATGAGGGCGAGATCATCGCGCATGGGGGCGATGGTTTCCAGAGTCATGTAGCGGGCCCGCTGCACCGCCCACTCATCGTTCTGCTCGAGCAGAACGGCGCCGACCAGGCGAGCGATCGCAGCCTCGTTGGGGAAGATGCCGACCACGTCGGTGCGTCGCTTGATCTCGCCGTTGACGCGCTCGAGCGGATTGGTCGCGTGGATCTTGGCCCGGTGCTCCTTAGGGAACGTCATGTAGGCGAGGACGTCCTCCTCGGCCTCGTCAAGCAATGCGGCGAGCTTCGGCAGCTTGGCGCGGACCTGGTCCGCGACCTGGCGCCACTGCGCCTTGGCGGCGCCGGCGTTGTCTTGGGCGAAGGCGGTGGCGATGAACGCCGACACCACGCGCCGGCCGCTTTTGCCGGCATGGGCGAGCGCATTGCGCATGAAGTGCACGCGGCAGCGTTGCCAGGTGGCGCGAAACACGCGGGCGACCGCGGCCTTGATGCCCTCGTGCGCATCCGAGATGACGAGCTTGACCCCGGCGAGCCCGCGGCGCTTCAGCTTGCGCAGGAAGTCGACCCAGAAGGTCTCAGCCTCCGAGGCGCGGATCGCCATGCCGAGCACTTCACGCCGGCCGTCGGTGTTGACCGCGACGGCGAGGCTCACGGCGACCGAGACGATCCGGCCGGCCTCGCGCACCTTCACGTAGGTGGCGTCGATCCAAAGATAGGGCCAGTCGCCCTCGATCGGCCGCTCGAGGAAGGTCCGCACGCGCTCATCGATCTCCGCGCACAGGCGACTGACCTGGCTTCTGGAGATGCCGGCCATGCCCAGCGCCTTGACCAGCTCGTCGACCGAGCGGGTCGAGATGCCCTGCACGTAGGCCTCCTGGATCACCGCCGTGAGCGCCTTCTCGGCCACCCGCCGCGGCTCCAGGAAGCCTGGAAAGTAGCTGCCCTTCCTGAGCTTGGGGATGCGCAGCTCGACCGTGCCGGCCCGGGTTTCCCAGGCGCGATCGCGATAGCCATTGCGCTGCGCCAGCCGTTCGGGCGAGCGCTCGCCATGTGCCGCGCCGGTCAGGCGCTGCACCTCGAGCTCCATCAGGCGCTCGGCGGCAAAGCCGATCATCTCGCGCAAGAGATCGGCGTCGGCGCTCTTCTCCAGAAGTTCGCGCAGGGCGATGCTGTCGTCGGCCATCGTGGTGGTCCCCGGTCAGTGGTTGCTGGTCGGCAACCCAACCCTACCGGAGATCCTGCGATGGCCACCCGCTGTGGATAGCTGGCCTGCCTACGCCAGACCCGTGGCGGTCGCTGCGGCAGGCCACCTACCCACAGCTCCTACACCACCACCCGGGACGTGACCGCCACGCGGGCACCGCGCCGCATCCCGCCCGGCAGACCGCGAGGGCGCGCGACCCGCCACAAGGCTTCTTTAAGGCCCGCCTCGTAACCTGCCCCGCAGCGTTCGATTGGCAAGACCGGAACCAAGGTCGCCGCCGGACGCCGCCTCCGGGTCACGAGCGCGCTGCCCGGCGCAGCGCGGTGTGGGAAACGTCGCATGTCCGGCCGATGGCCGCCGGTCGGCGCGACCTGCCTCAGGCGGGTCGCCGGGTCGGTCCTGCTCGTCGCGAGCCTCCTGGCGCGGCCTGCGCCCGCGTTGGCTCAGCTCGCGCCATTCGGCTCCCCGAAGCTCGGCTCCTGGCTCGCCGATACCGCCGCCCAAGCGCTCCGCGTCGCCGCGCCCGACAACGATCTCGCGGCGGGCGGGATCGCAGCTCTCAACCGAAGCATCGCGAGCGGCATCGACGGCCTCAGGCAAATCGGCCCGGCGTGGATGCAAGGCGTCACCGTCGACCTCAGATTCAACGAGAACCTGCAGGCGGCCTACGAGATCACGGCGACGCAACCGCTGTTCCGAACCGGATCGGAGCAGGACCGGCTGTCACCGGCCGGTTCGGCCACGATCCGGGCGGCCGCACCGGCGGCGATCTCGGACTTCGCTATCAGCGGCGCCTCTTTGGCCAGGACGTGACGCTCGGGCTCGACGGGGCGATCGAAGACTATTGGTTGCAGGAGTACCGGCGGTTCGGCGTCGCTACCGAGTTCAGCTCGAGCTCTCTGAAGCTGCGAACCACGCTGTTTGACGACGTTCCCGACGATCGGGCGGCGCTGCGCGGTGTCCGCGATCGAAGGCTCGACGGTTACGAAATCGAAGTGTCGGCCCGCCTCCCGTACCTGTCCTGGGTCTGGCTCGAGGCCAAGAAATCCTGGCAGATCGTGGTCGACAGCGACCGGCCCACCGAGAGCGACCGCTTCTCTCTGCACCTCGAGCCGCTCCCACCGCTCGAGATCGAGACGGGCACGGCCAGCACCGGCGACAGCCGGTCCTGGTTCGCCAAGCTTCGCTTCAAGATCCGACTTGGGGGCAGCGCGTAGCGTCGAGCGGCATTGCTGGCCGACGCGCGGCCTCACATCGCCAGCGCAGCCAGCCAGGGCGGATGCACGAATGCTGCGGCATGCACCGCGGGTGTATAGCAGCGCAGGCCGTCAGGGCGGGCGCGCGCCGCCAGCTCTGCCACATTCAAGCGCCGCCTGGTCGCATCGTCGCAGCCCCAGGCGAACACGAACGGGCCGCCGAGATAGGTCGGGACTGACGTGAGGATGAAGCTCGCGTCGGCGAACACCCGGCTGAGCCGTTCACGGCAGACCCGCACGCGATGCGGCTCGGACATCGGGTTGCCGCTCTGTCCGGTCAGGATCCCGCCGGACCGAAGCCTTGCCCGGCAATCGGCGTAGAAGGCTTCGGTGAACAGGCTCTCGCCCGGCCCCATCGGATCGGTCGTATCGAGGAGGATGACGTCGAACCGCCGGTCGGTCCTGGCAACGAATTCGATCCCATCGGCGAACAACAGCTCGGTCCGCGGATCATCGAAGGCGTCTCGATGGATGCTCGGCAGCCAGGTCCTGGCGATCTCGACCACCCGCGGGTCGAGCTCAACCATGGTGACGCGCCTGACGTTCGGATGCTTGAGCGCTTCCTCGAGCGCGCCGCCGTCGCCACCGCCGATGATCAGCACGTCCCGTGCCGCCCCGTGGGCGACGATGGGTACGTGCGTCAGCATCTCGTGATAGATGAACTCGTCGCGCTCACAGGCCTGAACAATGCCGTCCAGGACCAGGACCCGGCCGAGGGTCCGATGCTCGAAGATCAAGACCTGTTGTCGGCCGGTGTGCTCCTGCACCAGGACGCGATCGATCGCCATCCGCTGTCGCCAGAACGGATGGTATTTCTCCTCCAGCCAGTCCATTACTCGATGCCGCGCAACTGCTCGGAAACGGCGATCCGACCAGCCTTGAAGACATGCTTGAGAACCGGTACCACGTTGCGCGGCTCGGCGTGGCCACACATGAACGCGTCGATCGCAGCGTAACCTCGCTCCGGCCAAGTATGGATCGAGATGTGCGATTCCGCCAGCACGGCAACGCCAGAGACCCCGCCGCTCGGCGAGAATTCGTGCAGATGCAGGTGCAAAAGGGTCGCGCCGGCGGCCTTGGCCGCACGCCGAATCGCGAGCTCGATCACGCCGATATCATCCAGATGTTCGGCGTCCCAGAGATCGATGATCAGATGGCTGCCGGCGTAGCGCAGACCGTTGCGCTCGACGAAGTGATCGTGCCGGACGGCCGCGGCGACCGACTTGCCCGTTTGGACCTCGACCTCGGCTCGGGCGTTTGGCGCCTTCGCTTCGGTATCCACCCCAATTTGGGCAAGAGAGTGGCGTGACATCGCTCTCCCCCACAAACCAGCAATGAACCCGAAGGCTTGGAATGTTGCGATATGTCGTTTGAGGGTCGCCCTTGCAAGGGCGAATTGGCAATTTGTTCTGCACGCAACCGCTGGTCATGCCGCTCCTGATTTGCGGTCAGCGCTTCGCATGGGAGGCAAAGAGATTGCAACTTCAACCGGAAAGAGCGTTGACGAGATATCAACCAGCGATTCATTTTCGGCGCAGATCACTCTCATGTGCGCGAGCACGGAGCGGGCGCCGAGAACGTCTCGGTCCCGCAACCGAGGAGCCAACGACCATGCACTACGCGGCTACCGCCGTCATTCTTCTGACGCTGATGAGGCTCGCGGGAACGTCCGGGTGGCGGGCCGAAGTGAGCCACTGCGAGACCACGCGCGGTGAGCTGATTGCGCGCTACTTTCGGTGCGAACGCGATCCCATTTCAGCGCCGTGCGGCAAGATTCAGGCGGTGCGGCAGGACTTGGGCGCCCTCGCATACCTCGAGGTGCATTGGCAAAGCGGCAGCGAGGCCGAAGTCCTGATCGGACCGTACCAGAAACAGGTCTGCATTCTCGGGAGCCGCTTCCTCAGCAGAACGAGCGTCGCGAGCACTCAGTAGTTGCCCATCGATCGGGATCGACCCCGAAGGATGAAGCGGGTGGTGGGTTGTGGCGCCCGGTGGGGCGGGCTGTAGGATGGGGTGCGGCGTCGAACGGACGGAGTCTTGTACGTCCAGCGGCGCGACCAGCGCGGTGCCTTGGCCGCCCTCTGCCGAGTGCTGCGATGCCGGCACGAAGCCCCCTTCGGGAGCCCGCTGCACCTCCAGGACGGACCCGGTGGCCGCGGCAATTCTTGCGGTTTGGCCCGGCGTCAGTTCGACGCTGAAACGGTCATCCGCGGTGCTGGCTGCCACACGACCCTCGATCACCAGCGTTTCCGCTCCGGTCGAACTCACCAGGACATCGAAAATCTTGCCTTTGATGCCGATGACGAGATAAGGGGTCTCGACGCCGAAGTTGTGGGTGGAGCCGGGGCGGATCTGGTAGCGGATCATGCCACGCGGTTGGGAGACGGCAGCGTGAGCTCGCTGCCGGCTTGAATCGTCACACGGTTGGCGGCGTAGCCCACCACCGCCGGGCGAGTGCCGCCGCTCCACAAGGTTGTGCCGGCTGGCAGTTCGAGACCCTGTGATGCAGTTTGCCAGTCGGAACTGTCGGGCAGGCGATAAAGCAGTCCTTCCGGTTGCCCGAGCATCCGCCAGGAGTCCGCTGCATCGGCCGACCGCGCGCCAAGGGCCAGCAGCAGAGCGGCAATAAACAGCAAGGCCGCGCGAGCCGGTGCGGCGACCAGAGATAGAACTTTTCTAGTCGTCATCATCTGCTCCCGAGAATGAGGCGCCGCGGCGCAGTTACCCGGGTTCAGACTCGCAGTTTGTTGTTAAGAAACGGCGAAAAGACAAGCCAATTTGAACAAGAGGCCAAGTGGCGCAGCCTGGCGAGATCTGGCGTCGTCGGGCCGTGCCCGCGCCGCTCGCGGCCACATCACGCAGTTTTCAGCCGATTTCACGCGGCGTCGACAGAGAGAGGGGCGGTTCTCGCCTCGACCTTGCCGCCCCTCAATTTATGAACTGGTGTACGGCATCAAGAGCACGGTGCAAGCAATGAAGAACGTCTACGGGCTGGGCTTCTTTGGCGGCTCGAACCACGTCTCGGCTATCGGTCCATCCGGCGCCGTCATCAAAGTATGCCCCGTCAGTAAATGGTGCTGCGGGTCCTACATGGATGTCAGCCTCACTAATGAGGATACGGTTTCGGCCCGGGTCTAGACGAAAATGCTTAGAAAGATTGGCGAGGGTGCCGATCGTGTAGAATGTTGCACACCGTGTTTCTAAATCCTCCCTGATTTTGTGCAGCTCGAGCGAGGTAGCCTCTTTAATTTAACGCAATCTGCAAAATGCCAGGTCACTACGCATGCCTGATAGGCTCTCCGGACGCTTGTGGGCTCACCTTCGAACTCGCTGATCATTGGATCAACAATGCTGGTAACATAGTCCGACAGCTTCATGGCGCTCAGATGTCCACGTAGCTCCGCACCTCGGCCCGGGCGCCGGGGTGGGTGACGGCGCCGAGGTAGGCCGGGCCGACGATCTGGGCGTATTTCCAGAGGCTGCCCGAGCCGTACATCGAGGGCTGCGGCTGCCAGGCCTTGCGCCGCGCCTCGAGCTCGCTCGCCGGCAGCTCGACATCGAGCGTGCCGGCCTCGGCATCCATGACGATCACGTCGCCGTCCTGGAGCAGGCCGATCGGCCCCCCGACCGCCGCCTCCGGCCCGACATGGCCGACGCAGAAGCCCCGCGTGCCGCCGGAGAAGCGGCCATCGGTGATCAGCGCCACCTTGCCGCCCATGCCCTGGCCATAGATCGCCGAGGTCACGCTCAGCATCTCGCGCATGCCCGGTCCGCCCCTGGGCCCCTCGTAGCGGATCACGATCACATCGCCCTCCTGGTAGTCGCGCGACTGCACCGCCGCCATGGCGGCTTCCTCGGAATCGAAGCAGCGGGCGCGGCCACGGAACTTGAGGCTCTTCAGGCCGGTCACCTTCACGATGGCGCCCTCTGGAGCGAGGTTGCCCTTGAGCCCGACCACGCCGCCCCAGGAGGTGATGGGGTCGGAGGTCGGTCGGATCACCGGCTGATCCGGGTTGAAGGTCACGCCCGCCAGGTTCTCGGCGATGGTCTTGCCGGTCACGGTGATGCAGTCGCCGTGCAGATAGCCGCCATCCAGGAGCGCCCTCATGAGCATCGGCACGCCGCCGGCGTCGTGCAGATCGCGCATCACATACTGGCCCGCCGGTTTGAGGCTCGCGATGTAGGGCGTGCTGCGGAAGATCTGGCAGACGTCGTCGAGGTCGAAGTCGATCCCGGCCTCGTTGGCGATCGCCGGCAGGTGCAGCCCGCCGTTGGTCGAGCCGCCTGAGGCCGCGACCACCCGCGCGGCGTTCTCGAGCGCCTTGCGGGTCACGATGTCGCGCGGCCGCAGCCCGCTGGCGAGCAGCGCCATCACCGCCTCGCCGGACGCCTCGGCGTATTGATCGCGCGTCTCGTAGGGCGCAGGCGTGCCGGCCGAGCCGGGCAGCGCGAGACCGATCGCTTCCGACACGCAGGCCATGGTGTTGGCGGTGAACTGACCGCCGCAGGAGCCCGCCGACGGGCAGGCGACCCGCTCGAGCGCCTCGAGCTCCTCATCGCTCATCGCGCCGACCGCGTGCTGGCCGACCGCCTCGAATACATCGACCACGGTGACGTCGCGATTGTGGAAACGGCCCGGCAGGATGGTGCCGCCGTACATGAAGACCGAGGGCACGTTGAGGCGCACCATGGCCATCATCAGACCGGGCAGCGACTTGTCGCAGCCGGCGAGCCCGACCAGCGCGTCGTAGGCGTGGCCGCGCACCGTGAGCTCGACCGAATCCGCGATCACCTCGCGCGAGACCAGCGAGCTCTTCATGCCCTGGTGGCCCATGGCGATGCCGTCGGTCACGGTGATCGTGGTGAACTCGCGCGGCGTGCCGCCCGCTTTGGCGACGCCGCGCTTGGCCGCCTGCGCCTGCCGCGCGAGCGAGATGTTGCAGGGCGCCGCCTCGTTCCAGGTGGTGACCACGCCGACGAACGGCTGCTCGATGTCGGCCCGGCTCAGGCCCATGGCGTAGTAGTAGGAGCGGTGCGGCGCCCGATCGGGTCCGACCGTGGCGTGTCGGCTCGGCAGCTTGGACTTGTCGAAGATGGTGTGCGTGGCCATGGCCGGTGCTCCCTTCGCGTTCGGCTTCCCGCTTGGCGCCATCCTATAGCTGCCGCCTTCGCCCCTGGCTAGGAGTCGGCAGCCGGCGGGCGCGCACTCGGCCCGCAGGGAGGCTAACTTCCGCCCGGTCGACGACTACGGCCCGTGGCGCCATTGGCTGGTGGCAAGTTCGAACTCAGCGGCGCGCCGTCGTAGGAAGGCAGGTAGTCGGCGCGACCGCTACGGCAGAATCTTGCGGATCTGCC
The DNA here is from genome assembly GCA_046727895.1 of Pseudomonadota bacterium. GTDB lineage: Bacteria > Pseudomonadota > Alphaproteobacteria > Geminicoccales > Geminicoccaceae > DATAOG01. The sequence continues at coordinate 8,019 of JBKPDM010000567.1, forward strand.
CGTTGCCGGCGTTGACGACCAGCCGCACCGGCTGGCCGAAGCGGTTCAGAGCATCGATGTAGTAGTTGGCGCCGGCCAGGACGACCGGCTCAAACCCCTGATAGTCCAGACCTTTGAGACGCTCGAGCACCGCCGCGACCGGCAACAGGGGGCCGACCACGGCCGGCAGCGGATAGACCGGGCGGTAATACGACGGCAGACAGTTGGGGGCGACGCAGCTCGGGTCCGGATCGTAGCGCCAGGGCGGCAGCCCGCCGTATCCGCTGTTGACATAAGCGCCGTACCGGACCGGCGCCTGGGGCGGAATCGACCGCCGCGCATAGGGGAACGGCACCACCAGCGATGGCCCGGCGACGAACCGCCAGACGCCGTGGTCCTCGGCCAGCGCCGCCGCCCACCCAGGCGGTGCCCAGACCGCCAACAGGAGCGCCAGCCAGATCATCATGCGCATGTGATTGCCTCCATTTTCGGCCATTATACGCAATTTGATCGAGATTGTGCAGATCTGGCCTTGAACACAACCTGGGCATCGTGTTCACCTCTCATTCACTGGTCGAGTAGTAGAAATCGTCGGAATGCGCTGGCTTGCCTTCGTCACCGCCTTCGCGATCGCCCTGGGCGCGACCGTCGCGCCAGGCGTCGGACATGCCGCCCAGCGTGACCGGGCGCGCCACATGGCCGAGAGTGCCGAACTCCAGCCGCTCGGGGCCGTGCTGAAGGCGATCGCCCGGCGCTATCCGGGACGCGCGCTCGATGCCCGCATGGTCGAGCGCGACGGCCGTCCGCTCTACCAGATCAAGTGGCTCGGCCAGGATGGTAAGGTGCGCGACATCACCGCCGACGCGACGACCGGCCAGATCCTGCAGGTTCGCTGAGCCGGTTGTACCCGGTCAGCGCCGTTTCTCGGCACGCTGTCCCTTCGGCCTGGCAACGAATGACCGACTCATGAGGGCAGGTCTGTCGACGTTGGCCCCGAGCATGCCCGCATTGCACGACCATCAGGCGAGATCGGGCGAAGGCTCACGCAGAAGTTGAAACCGGGACGTGCCAGCCACAGCTGCGCGTCGCGCACCCCGCTCAGTCGGAGTGGCTGTTGATCCGCCAGGGCAGACGCAGGCGCTGACCCGACGGCCGATCCCGGGACCACGGATCGCGGCCGGTCGTCCCGGCCTCTTCCAAACCGACCGTGCGGCGCTTGCGCGGCGGATCGGTCTCCACATAATCGACCTCCGGCCTTCGACGACCGCCGCCGATCCGCTCGACCCTCACTCGCATTCTCATCTCTCCTGGAATCACCGGTCGCCACTATTATTGCCGATTGGTTTGAAGG
>JBKPDM010000568.1:0-1861 GCA_046727895.1 Pseudomonadota bacterium
GGCCGAGGCCGGTCAGCCCCCAGAGCACCGGCCGGTAGTCGATGTCGAACACGACCTTGCCGCCGTGCTTCTTCATGAGCCGCACCGCCTTCTTGCTCATGGCGTCGAGGTTCGGTTTCGAGAAGTGCGTGCCGGAGACCAGCACCGCCTTGGCCGAGGCGATGAAGGCCTCGTCGATGTCGTCCTCGGTCAGGCCCGAATCGGCGCAGTTCTCGCGGTAGAAGATCAGCGGGAAGGTCTCGCGGTCACGGATGCCGAGGATCACCAGGGAGGTCAGCCGCCGGGGGTCGGTCTTGACATGGCTGACGTCGACGCCCTCCTTGGCCGCCTGCTCCTTGATGAAGCGGCCCATGTGCTCGTCGCCGACGCCGGTGATCAGGGCGGGCTTGAGACCGAGCCGCGCCGTGCCGATCGAGATGTTGGTCGGGCAACCGCCGACATACTTGGCGAAGCTCGCCATGTCCTCGAGCCGGCCGCCGACCTGCTCGCCGTACAGATCGACCGAGGAGCGGCCGATGCAGATCACATCGAGCTTCCTGGTGCCTGCCTCCGAACCCGCCATGCCGCCCCCCGTTTTTCGCAGGGTTGTGATCCGTGCCTATGCTTAAGGCGAAGCCCACTTTATGCAACTGGGACCGCGGCAGCACGCCTATTCCGGATAGGCGCCGGCGACGTGCTGGTCGTAGTCGATCAAGGCGCCCGTCATGACGCCCGATTCGGGACTGATGATGTACGCGACCAGACCCGCCAGCTGATCCGGCTTGACGAGCTGTCCCATGGGCTGGGCGGCCTCCGCCTGCGCCAGCCAGTCCTCGCCGCGGCCGTGGAACCTCTGCTGGGTGACGCTTTCGCCCGGCGTATCCATCCAGCCGGTCGCGATGCCGTTGCAGCGGATGCGCTTTTCCGCGAAGGCGTTTGCGACGTTCTTGGTGAGATTCGCGAGCGCCGCCTTCGAGGCCGAGTAGGGCGTGAGGTAGGACTGGCCGCAGTGCACGACCATCGAGAGGACGTTGACGATGCTGCCCGGACGGCCCGTATCCAGCAGATGTTGGACAGTGCGCTGCATGGTGAGGAACGGCCCGCGCGCATTGGTGTTGAAGTGCAGGTCCCAAAGCTCGAGGCTCGTGTCCAGCAGGGTGCCGCGGTCGGACGCGGCGGCGGCGTTGACGAGGCCATTGACGGTGCCGAAGCGCTCGATCGCGATGTCGATCAGCCGTACGCAGTCGGCGGCGACCGCGACATCGGCCCGGACGAACTCGCAGTCGGCACCGAGCGCGCGAATCTCCTCGACCGCGGACTCGCCCTTTTGCGGATTGCGCCCACTGATGACGATGGTGGGAGCACCTTCGCGCACGAGGCGCCTGGCGATGGCCAGCCCCAGGCCTTGCGTACCGCCGGTAATCACGGCATGGGTGCCCCGGTTGCGCAGAAAATAGTCTTCACTCATCCCAGATGACCTCTTCGCCCCGATCCGGCTCGATCGCACCCTGCTGCCTCAGCCACGCCCCGGCTCGAGAGACACGCTCCTGCCGTCGCGCGCCGAGCGGTCGATCGCATCGACGATCTGCTCGTTCTCGAGACCGAAGGCGAAGTTCGGAAAGCAGTCCGACTCGCCCGTGATGCCTCTCACGAGGTCGTGGATCTCGATCACCTTGATGTCGAAATAGCCGAGCCCGCCGCCCGCGAAGTCGAAGCCGAAGAAACCGCCGTATTGCGGCACCTGCGAGCCGGCATAGATGTTCTTGAAGCCGCGATCGGGCTTCTTCTCGCCGAAGCGGAAGATCTGCAGCTCGTTGAAGCGCTCGCCGTCGTTGACGATGGTGCCCTTGGTGCCCGAGACCTCCCAGGCGATGCCGAAGAC